>JASFJY010000258.1:0-5460 GCA_050119415.1 Chromatiales bacterium
GACACAATCTCGATAGCCGCAAATACCTATAGCGCCAAATACGAAAACCTTTTTGTTGGTGGGACAGGCAACGATACGCTGACGGGTGCCTATAGCGCCGACACCTATCTCTTCAATCGTGGCGATGGCAGTGACTTGGTCTATAACGCGTATAACCGGGACGACAATACAGACAGCCTGCTGTTCTCAAGCGGTGTCAGCGCGGACCAACTCTGGTTTTCGAGGTTGGGGAACGATCTGATCGTCAGCGTCATTGGGACCCAGGACAAGGTGACGATTAAGTCATGGTATTCAGGCGCGAACAACCAACTCGATGAAATCCGCACGCCTTCCGAGGTCTTGTATGCCAATCAGGTCGATCAACTGGTGAGTGCGATGTCGGAGTTCGCTGCACCAGCAATAGGCGAAACCGTGTTGTCTGATGACATGGATACCGCATTGCAACCGGCTCTTGCGGCGGCCTGGCAGACTGCCTGAGTCGGATAGCGCTCCCTTCACCCAGCCCTCTCCCGGAAGGAGACGGTCAAGGCGCAGCAGACCAAGATCGAGGATTTGACCGCCCGGGTGATCCGCCTTGAGACGGCGCTGGAGATCGCATTCTCAACCCAGGGTGAAAGCCAGCACCAGAAGTTGCTTCAGGATGGCCATAACGAATAGCCATGACGAGGTGTTCGGTGCGGGTTAAGGAGCCTCTGATTGTTTAAATCCTCTCGCCTTGCCCCTCTCTCTTAGGGAGAGGGGACCTCTATGTCCGGATTGTTCTGAACGAGGCGTCTCGTTTGTCAAAGCTCAGCGGTAGCGCAAGCGGGTGCCGTGTACCAGTGAAAGGGTGATCTCCTCCGCCGACAGGCTGGGGGGGAAGTAGGTGCCGGAGATCTTGGCGCTGTTGATGCTGGCACCCTGCAGGTTGGCGTCGGTGAGATCGATGCCGCGCAGGTCCGCATGACGCAGATAGGCGTTGCTCAGATCCAACTCCTTGGCATCGAGCCCGCGCAGGTCGACTCCCCGCAGATCCGCATGGCGCAGATCGCAGGCCTCGCCGGCGGCACGCCGATTGTTGAACTCATCCACACGGCCCTCCTTGAGCAGCATGTACATCGGGTCCTTTTTCAGCTCTGGTGTTTGCATGATCTCTGCTTCCCTAGGTTGATACTGAAGGGGTTTCAAGGCCTCTGCCATAAAGCATAGCTAAAGTTGCATAGGGTGTTGAATTCTTGGGATCTCAGAAACTGCTATCCGATTCTTGCCTGTTATCACTTCGCTCAGGGATTATTCGGTGCGGCAAGCCGCGTCTGAACCCGAGGATTCCTGGTGCCTGAGTAAGCAAGCGCCATTTGGGTCTAAGCTTATCCTTTATTGAGTTTATTGCTAATCACATTTACTATTGAAAATAGCAATAATGTAGGACAGCTCGATGGCCAGTACCCCCCAGATCCACTATAAACAGAACCGCCTTAAGCAGCTGCGCGCCTTCTGTCATGCGGCCCAAACCGGCTCGATCAGCGAGGCCGCCGAGCGGCTCTATCTGAGTCAGCCGACCGTCTCCCTGCAGATTCAGGCACTGGAGCGGGAGTTGGATACGGTGCTGTTCGAACGCCGTGGTCCCAAAATCAAGCTGACGCCGGAGGGCGAGACCCTCTATACCCTCTCCCAACCCCTGGTGGAGGGCATGGACAAACTGCAGGAGACTTTCGCCGCCTCCTGCGGCAAGCTGGAGAGCGGCGAGCTGAATATCGCGGCGGGCGAGTCGACCTTGCTCTATATACTGCCCGAGCCGGTCCGGCGTTTCGCCGAACGCTATCCGGGCATCCGGGTCAAGCTGCACAACGTCACCGGGCGGGACGGCATGGCCATGCTGCGGGCCGACGAGACCGATCTGGCCGTGGGCTCCATGATCGAGGTACCGGATGATGTGACCTTCAAGACTGTGGTCGACTACAGTCCCGTGCTGATTACGCCGCTCAACCACCCCCTGGCGAAGAAGGAGAGTATCCGGCTGCACGATATCAGTCCCTACGGCCTGATCCTGCCGCCGCACCATCTCAGCACCTGGCGCATGGTCGACCTGGTCTTCAAACAGCACAACGCCAGCTATAACGTGACCCTGGAGGCGGGCGGCTGGGAGGTGATCAAAAAGTATGTGGAGATCGGTCTGGGCATCTCCATTGTCACCGATGTCTGCCTGACCGGCGAGGAGGAGGTCGCGACAATCCCGCTGGACGAGTACTTTCCGCAACGCAGCTACGGTATTGTTCAGCGCCGCGGTAAGTTTCTCTCGCCCCAGGCCAAGCGCTTCCTGGAGATCATGCAGGAGGTTTTCAGTTGATGAAGCGCAGTTGATCGCTTTGTGGCGGGGCCCGGCCCCACCGATCCCCGTAGTTGAGTGTCGTTCCTCAAACTTCCGGCTTTGAACCACATATCCCCTGCCGGATAAACCTGGCCGAGCGGCGAAATAGCAACAGTTGAAACAACGCTATTTTTCCCTACAGTGAATGGGTAGAGACCTCATTTCTAATAAGATCAACGATGAGCGACCGACCATGACGACCGAACAGTCCACCCTTTCGACTGCCTGGTACCGCAAAAGAAGAAGCTGGATCATCGCCGCCAGCCTCTTCGCCCTGTTGCTGGTGATACTCGTTTCACTGCCCTACGGCATCCAGTTCGGCTTGGCCGATTTCCTCAAACAGCACGGTGCCCGTCAGGTCGAGATCAGCAACATCGACTTCAATCCCTTTACCGGGCGTCTGCTGTTTCAGCAGGTGGTGGCGCGGTCGGCTGAAGGCGAGAGGTTGCGCCTGGAGCATCTGGAACTGGATTTCGGCTGGCGCGATCTCTTCTCCAAGCGTGCACGTATACAGGCCGTCGATCTGCGTGGCCTTGAGGCTTCGGTGGATCTCACGGATCCCGCCAGGCTACGGGTCAGCGGGCTTACTTTTCCCCTGGGTGGCGACGGCAAAGAGGCTGCCTCCGAGACCCCCGAAGATACCCGCCCCTGGGGCTTCGCCCTCGACCGGGTCGAACTGCAAGCCAGTGCATTCAAGTTGCGACAGCATGATCTGCTGGTTGATGTCGAGCTGGAGCGGCTGACGCTGCAGCGGGTGATCAGCTGGCAGCTGCAGCAGGTGGCGGAGCTGGTGTTCGAGGGGCGGGTAAACGGCGCCCCGCTCAACACCGAACTGCGGGCCACCCTCTTTGACGAAACCCGGGAGGTCGATGGCGAACTCGAACTACAGGGCTTCGATCTCGCCACCCTGCAGCCCCTGCTTACCCGCCACGGCGGGCCTCGGCTGAAGGGAGCGCTCACGCTACAGCAGGCCTTCAAGTTCAGTTTGTCGTCTGCCGGCGATCTGCAAGGGGGGGCCGACGGTCTGCTGCAGGGTGAGCTGCCGCAGCTGCAACTGCCGGAAGAGGCGCTCGATCTCTCTCTGGCCGGCTATCGTTGGCAGGGCGAACTCGAATTCGCACAGGGGCGTTCAGGCCTGACCCTCAAGGCTGAAGGTGGGCTGGCGCTGGAACAGGCTGCAGTGGTTCAGGCCGAGCGCCAGCCGCAACGCATCAGCGTGCAGCGGCTCGGCCTGCAGGCGCTCACTCTGCAACTGCAACAGAGCCCCGAGGGCGCCATCACCCTCAGTCAGCATGGGGAGCTGAGCCTCGATGGTCTGGCCTTGCTGCAACATCAATTGCTGGCAGAGCTTTCAGTGCTGCAGTGGCAAGGTGGCTATTCGGTGGCGCCGAGCGAAGTGGGCGCTTACGTCACTGCCGAAGGTGATGGCCGTCTCGAAGGTCTGCGGTTGAGAGAGGAGGGGCAGGAGGCCGCTTTGGCTGCGTTACAGCGCGTCGACCTCTCCAATGTGAAGCTCGCGCCGGGTAACGAGCTGGCTCTGGCCTCAGTGATACTGCAGGGAATCAGGCTCGATGCCGCTTCAGTCGACAAGGAGGATCCGCTGCTGCAGAACCAATCACTGGTGCTCAAGGATATCCGCTTCGCCGAGACCGCCGGGCTCTCTGTCGGCCTGTTGGAGCAACAGGAAATGCAGGCCCGGCTCGTACTCGACAAGCAAGGGCGCTTGAACCTGCAAGGGCTCGCTGAACAGTTGCAGGCAGCGGCCCTGCCGAAAGGGGGGGAGGCCGGGGAGTCCAAGGAGGAAGCATCGGCGGAAGAGCCCATGCCCATCATCATCGAGCGCATTGTCATGCAGGGTGATAACCGGGTGGACTTCCAGGACTTGTCGGTACTGCCCCATTTCCAGGCGGCGCTGGATGTGAAGAAGTTGGAGCTGAGCGGCATCGACAGCAGCCGGCCGCAGCGGCCCTCGCCGTTCAGCTTCGTCGGCAGCAGTGGACGCCATGCCGAGATCAAGGCCGAGGGTGAGATCACTCTGTTCCGGAGCGATCCCGACGGGCGCCTCAAGGCCGAGTTGCAGGGCGTGGAGATGTTGCCTCTCTCCTCCTATACCATACCCGCCATCGGCTACCGGCTCGACAGCGGCGTGCTGGATGCCGAGGTCGACCTGGCCCTCAAGCAGGGCGATATGGAGGGCACAACCATCTGGTCATCCGGCGCTTGGAGGTCTCCCAGGCCAGCGCAGCGGAGGCGGAAAAACTCGAGGCGCAGATCGCCATGCCCCTCGATACCGCACTTGGCATGCTGCAGGACAAGAACCAGACCATCGATCTCAATCTGCCGGTTAGCGGCAAACTCTCCGATCCCGATGTGGGGCTGGGTGACGTGATCAACACCGCCCTGGGCAATGCGCTGAAGAAGGGGGCCATGACTTACCTCACCACGGCACTCTTCCCCTACGGCACCATGGTTGCCCTGCTGAAGATGGCAGGAGAGGAGGCCGGCGCCGTGCGCCTCAATCCGGTCGAGTTCCCGCCTGCCGCCGCCTTGCTGGACGATCAGGACCGGGACTACCTGGGCAAGGTGGGTCAGGTTCTAAAGGAGCGACCCAAGATCGCCATCAAACTCTGCGGCACCGCCACCCAGGCCGATCGCCGGGCCATAAGCGAGGAGCTGGCCCGGCAGGCGGCCAACAAGGAGGGCGAGGATAAGCAGGCGAAGGAGAGCGAGCCCCAGAAGCCGCCCGAAGTGGCGGACGAGCAGCTGCTGACGTTGGCCAGGAGTCGCGCCGAAATGGTACAGGACTATTTGATCAAACAGCAGGGTGTGAGTGCCAGTCGCACCGCAGTCTGCCGTCCGGTGATCGATGCGGAAAAGGATGCAGTGCCGAGAGTCGATCTGCAGATTTAGGCGTTTTCTTTCTTATTGGGTAAAAACAGGCAATTCACCCCATTTAACCTTAGTGATCAAATGCTTTAGAATGGTCGGGCTTTTCTGAAGGAGATAGTTCATGCTAGGCCAGGCCCCGGAGTTCCAAAGCGTGCTGCGCGCCATGCGCATTGTCTCAGTCACAAATGCCACCGTATTGGTGACGGGGGAGAGTGGTACCGGTA
>JASFJY010000259.1:0-5391 GCA_050119415.1 Chromatiales bacterium
AGCGATGCCCATGCCCTCGAAGGCCGGACCGCCGGCGGCGGAAGTCACCAGCAACTGGCTGCCGTCCCACAGTGCAATCTCCGAGTTGGTGCCGAAATCTATGAAGAGGCCAGGCCCTGCACCTCGCAACAGTTGACTATGGACCAACCCAGCCGCCAAGTCAGAGCCTACGAAGCCAGCTAAGGGCTGCACCAGATCGATTTGCGCGCTACGGTCGAGATTCCATGACTCGTAGCAGAACTCGCTATTGGTGATTTTACAGCTGACGGGACGGGTCCAGGTAGCGGGATCCAGCAATTGCCGGTAATTGTCGCCAGCCAGCAAGGTAAGCATGGCGCTGTTTCCGACCACTTCCACTCGTGAGATGTCGTAGAGCGAGCGCCCCTCCCGCACGGAAATATCCATCAGTGCATCGCCGATCGCCTCCACTACAAGCTGTTGCAGCTCGAGTGCGTTCGCTTCCTCTTCACTGGCCGCCTGCAGGCGATTGAGGATATCGCTGCTATAACGGCCTTGCGGATTGGCTCCATAGCGCGACGCCAGCAGTTCACCGCTAATCAAATCGCTCAGCGCAATGGAGATGTGGGTCGTACCCAGGTCCACTGCAACACCATAGCGTCCGGCGTTGCGATCGTGTATGCGCAGAGGGAAGGCCGGCCGATGGCCTTGGTCCGGTAGGCTGCGCCAGTTGGAGGGAGTGGCGGGGTTGAGCAGCTCAACGGTCATATCGCAGTCCGGACGCAATTGGCAGGCGAGACGCACGCCTGCCGCGAGATCGGCCGCTTCGATGTGGATCTCCTCCATCTGACTTGGAGTGGAGAGGCTACCGGATACCAGCCTTACTCGGCACAGGCCGCAGGCGCCATTACCGCGGCAGGCTGAGCGGGTCCGCAGTTCGCTGGTATTGAGGATATCGCGCAAGGTAGGCCCAGGCGCGAAGTGGACCTTGTCTCTTTGTTGCTTAGCGATGACTGTGATGGTGTAGTTCAAACCGATAACGTACTGTTGCTCTAACCCCGACGAGCCGCCTGCACCATTGCCTCGATATTTTCCGGTTTGGCCTCGGGTGGTATTTCACATCCGGAAGAGAGGATGAATCCCCCCCTTTTTTCGAATATTTGGATAAGTCGCAACGACTCCGCCTCCACCTCTTCCGGCGTACCCTCAACGAACAGCAGGGGCTTGATGTTGCCGTCCACACAGAGTGTATCCTGCGGTAGCGTCTGTTGCAGTTGCAGTGGATCGACCGGGTAATCAAAGTTACCGATATCGATGCCGAGGGCCGCATAGGAGGGTAGGATAGGCAGGGATTGGCCGGCGATGTGCAGCCAGCTGATGAGTGCCCCGCCATCGCGATAGGCGGTGAACAGGCGTTTCAGTCTGGGCGCGATGAACTCCCGGAAAAAGGCCGCGGGCACCACCTCAGGGCAACCGGCCGGCTCGAACACCATGGGCAGGTGGACGCCGGCCTGGAGTTGAGCCAAGCCCCAGCGCAAGGCCACTTCAGTGTTGAAATCGAGCAGTTGCTCGAAATGCCCCGGGTCATCAACAGCCAGGTATAGGGCTGTTTCGGCTCCCAGAAATTGCACGGCCAGGGTCATGGGTCCCTGGACGATCCCCACCACCAGCCGCTCGTCGGCTACCGCCTCGCGCAGCCGCGTGGCCATGCGCAATAATTCAGGCATGCGCGCCGCCTGTAAGGGATCGGGGAGAGCGAGGCGGCTGAAATCGTCCTCCGCTGTCAATGGAGGGCGTTCCACCGCCGGATAGATATCGGGACGAAAACGAATATCACCGCCAATCGCCTCGGTTTCGATGCAGACGTCGATGGCGGCAAACACCGTATCACCGTCATAGCGATCCAATGCCTGGAGCTGACAGTCAGCAGCCGTGTCGCCGTTCCGGACATAGTCGAGCAGGGTGTGGCCGGCCAGGATAGCCGAATGGCCGAATATCTGCGGGATGACAGGCACCCGATCGGGCTGGCCGAAATTTACCGCCGCTGTAATGCGTTCGATGCTGTTCATGCTCTATCGCCAATAATGGCTTCCAGGTAGGCGGCGGCATCGAAGGCGGTCTCACCCACATAGTCCACCTGCAGCGACTCGGCGTTGGACTGCTTGAGCGCAGCCCCTCCCGCCAGGATATTCACCTGATCCAGACCAGCGTCGGCCAACGCCTGTTTCACGCTGCGCACCTTGGGAATGACGCTGGTGATGAGGCCGCTGATACAGAGTGCCTGCGCCTGCTCTTGCTTCACCTTGGTCACCACTTGCTCGATTGGAACATCCTTGCCGCAGTCGACGACACGGTAGCGATTGCCGATGAGCACCATCTTGACAATATGCTTGCCGATATCGTGAATGTCTCCCTCCAAGGCAGCCACCACCACGGTGGCCTTGGGGTCAGGGGGATCGCCGGTCCGGGGAAAGAGTTCCTCGGCCACCATGGCGACCGCCCGACCGGTGAGCATGATCTCCAATAGATTGAACTGCTCCACCGTGCATTTGTTATCCAGCGCTTCCATGGCCGGCTGGATACCGGCCCGGACGATCTCTTCCACCGGTATTCCGCTGTTGTGGAGGGCTTTGGCCGCCTCCAGTGACTTTTTGTGATCACCGGCGACCAGTGCATCGACCAGGTCTTGCATATTGCGGCTCATGGTTTGCTCCGCGCCGGATTCAGCCAAACCGTGGTTTAACCGAAGTCGGGGGTTGAATGTCATGACCAATCATGCGGTAGCTTTATGTTGGTGTTCTACATGAATTCTAGTCTAGAACTGGGCGTCGGTTGGGATAAGGCCTGGATGAGCAACAAACTGAGTTGCTGCCAGTCGTCGACGGCAAACGGCGGTTCAAGATAGGGGATCAGCCTGACGATGGCGCAATCAACCGTAGGCTTCGCAGGCCTCGAACAGCCGTTCCACCGTATTGCGGTCTTTGCTGAAACCACAAGGGACCAGCTGACGATTTTCGAAATATCGCCCCGTTGTATGGGTTCCTGCGCCACCAATGGCCAGCCAGACAGGGGTGTCCGCCCCCTCATACGGGCTCTGGTGGCCGCCGAAGCCGAGATTGTTGCTGAGGGTCGAGCTGACGTCGCCGGGATGACAGGCGTTGACGCAAACCTCTTTATCAGCCAGGCGTTCCGCAAATGCTGTACTCAGGATCCGGTCGGCCTGTTTGGACTGACGGTAGGCGGCGTCGTTGTTGTAGCGCCGGCGGCGAAACTCCAGATCGTCCAAGTCCAGTCCGCCCGCCCAGTAGCTTGCCACGTTCACCACCTGAGCCCCCTCGCTTGCGGGCAGGTACGGGGTGAAGGCACGGATCATACGATAATAGGCCAACACATTAGTGGCGAACTGCAGTTCCACTCCCTCCGGCGACTCCTCTCGCCGAGGCGGAGTGATGGCGGCGTTGTTGACCAGGATATGCAATGGCCCCTGCCAACGCGAGGCGAGGTCGCGTATTGCATCGCCCCGGCAAAGGTCGGCCAACTCAAAGCGTACCTGGGAATTACCCGTTTCGCGCTGGATACGCTGCACGGCGCGTTCCGCCTTGTTACGGTTGCGGGCGACCAACACCACCTCCCGCTTGCCGTCGGCCGCCAACCCTCGGGCGATGGCCTCACCAATGGCACCAGTGGCGCCCGTTACTAGGGCACAGGTTCGATACGACATCGGCTCCTCCCGTGTTCGTAATCAAAGGGGGAATGAGGTGTCGGCGCTCCTCCCCTCGGTTACACTTTGTTCTTTGCTAATATTTTAGGAATAACAAATATAAACCGTAAGCTAGTTTATTTTCTAAGCGACTGGGTGAGGCATCCGGGAAAGCTACCTAATCATCTGTTTCTTTTGTCTTTTTTCGGATTTTAGTTTATATACCCAGAAGATGGGTAATCAGGTACAATTTGTCGATCTCCCAGTTCTTCCATAACAACTCCTGCTTTCGGCCGCTTGCGGCGGCGTATGATGGTTAGCCAAATGATCGATTTGTTGGTCGTCGATGACGATCCCGACATCCGCGACATAGTACGCTATGAGGCCATGCAACAGGGCTGGGGGGTAACCGAGGCCGGCAGCGAAGCTGAATTGGCCGAGGTGCTCAAGGCAAAGACCCCGGACATCATGCTGCTCGATATTCGCTTGCCTGACCAGGATGGCTTGACTATCGCCCGGCGCCTTCGTGCCAGCTCCAATATCCCCATCATCATGTTGACCGGCATGGGCTCGGACGTGGATCGTATCCTCGGTCTTGAACTGGGCGCGGACGACTATGTGGTCAAGCCGTTCAATCCCCGGGAACTGATCGCCCGCGTCAAGGCGGTGCTGCGCCGTACCTCCGGACGGGTACAGGAAAGTCCCGCTCCGGCCTCTCTGAGCCATGACTGTCGCCGCTTCGCCGGCTGGTTCATGGACCTGAGCGCACGCCTGCTCACCGACCCCGCCGGTCGGCCGGTCTCTCTCACCAATGCCGAGTTTTCCCTGCTGGAGGCATTGGTCGGTGCCCCACGCCGGGTGCTGAGCCGCGAGCAGTTGCTGGAGCGCACCCGCTCCTACGAAGCGGATGTGTTCGACCGCACCATCGACGTGTTGATCATGCGCCTGCGGCGGAAAATCGAGGCCAACTCCCATACCCCACGGCTGATTCGCACCGAACGAGGAGCCGGGTATGTGTTCGACGCGGACGTGGAAAAAGTCTGAGGCCCTGTCAGGATTAGGATTGGTAATCCGCGGCGGACAAAGCACGTCTTACTGCCCGCGCCAGCCGCTCCAGAGAGACCGGTTTACGCAGCAGACCGGCGGGCAGGTCCGCCGCTTCCCGCGGTTCCGCCGATGTCAGCAGCACGGGCAGTTCCGGGTCGCGTGCGAGCGCTTCCCGGGCCAGGGCGATGCCGTCCAGGGCTCCCGGCATGACCAGGTCGGTGTACAGTAGTTCAATGCCTCGCTCCTGTTTTAATATGGCCAGGGCCTGTTCGGCATCAGCGGCAATCAGGGTACGGTAACCCAAGCTGCGTAACTGATCGTCGGTGGTCTTCAGCAGGTTCGGGTCGTCATCCACCACCAGCAGCAGTTCGTCTGCTCCTTGTGGCAGTGGAGTCGATGTTTCATCAGCCTTTACCGGCAGCGCTGCCGCATCCGTGGCTACCGGCAGCAGGATGTGTACACGGGTGCCTTGTCCCGGCTCGCTGTCTATGCTCAGGTTTCCGCCGGACTGGCGGACAAAACCGTACACCATGCTCAATCCCAGGCCACTGCCCTTGCCAGAAGGTTTGGTGGTGAAAAAGGGCTCCACCACACGATCCAATATTTCCTGAGCCATACCGGCGCCATTGTCGATCACAGTGATCTTCACCGTGTCGGCATCGAAGCGGGCGGTGTTGAAGCTGATA
>JASFJY010000260.1:0-5385 GCA_050119415.1 Chromatiales bacterium
AGAGACAGTAGGCGTAGCTGAACAGACTGGTGAATCGTTACAACGCATTAAACACTATATTGAAAAAATCAGTACAGCCAATGCACAGATTGCGAATGCGGTAAAAGAGCAAGGACAGGTTTCCGAGGAAGTGAATAAAAACATTATTGCTATAAGCGAAATGGCGGAAAAAATCCATCATGGAGGAGTGGATGCTTGCCAAGCAACTAACGTGCTGGCAAGAATGGCTGACAATATGAATACCATAGCGTCACAGTTCCAGGTAAATCATGATTCGAATCTGGTTTCATCTGTAGTTAAGTCACATTGATAAAAAAACTCGCCCAGTGTTTGGCTGAATAGCCCCCTAATTCATCTAGTCCGAATGAATTTCGGGTCAGGCTCCTTTATCTCAGGGGCGGGGTAAGCAGTGTGGGTAGTTTGTCGCCGGGCTGGCTGTGGCTGAAAAGGCCGCCCGGTACGGTCGCCATGTCGCAGTGGTGGAGCCCGCCAAAATGGGCGGCACCTGCGTCAACAACGACTGCGTGCCGAAGAAGGTGATGTGGTATGCGGCCCATCTGGCCCATGCCGTAGACCATGCGGGCGGTTTCGGCATTCCCACACAGCGTGGCACCACGGATTGGAACAAACTGGTCAAGGGCCGCCAGGGCTATATCGATAACATCAACCGCTATTGGGACGGCTATGTGCAGGACCTGGGGATCACCCATCTCCAGGGCCGTGCGCGCTTCATCGGCCCCGGCGAAATCGAGGTGGATGGCTTCGATAGTGTGATCTGGGCTGTCGGGCGCGCTCCGAACACCATGCAGCTGAACCTGCAGGCGGCCGGGGTCGATCTGAGCAGCAATGGGATTGTGCCCACCGATGAGTTCCAGAACACCAATGTGCCAGGCATCTATGCCATTGGCGATATCACCGGCCGTACCCCGCTGACCCCGGTGGCTATCGCGGCAGGGCGACGTCTCGCGGACCGGCTGTTCAATGATCAGCCCCTGAGCCGGGTCGACTATGAGGATGTTCCCAGCGTGGTCTTCTCCCATCCGCCGGTTGCCACGGTTGGTTTGACAGAGCCGCGGGCGCGCAAGCGCCACGACAAGATCACGGTCTATAAGACCGAGTTCACGCCCATGCGGTACGCCCTCTGATCCTATGGGGTGAGCACGGCGATGAAGTTGATCTGCGCCGGCACGGAGCAGGGGGTGGTGGGTGTTCATCTGATCGGCGACAACGTGGATGAGATGCTGCAGGGGTTCGCTGTGGCGGTGAAGATGGGCGCGACCAAGGGCGATTTCGACAATACCATCGCCATTCATCCGATCAGTGCAGAGGAGCTGGTGACAATGAAGGTGCCGGAACCCGAGCCGGTGGAGCGCCACAGGAACGATAGCGGCGTGGAGTGGAAAGAGTCTGAGTCTGTCGAGGGGTGATGCGCTGGTGGAGCCAAGGAGGGCTTCAAGCAGGCTGCTTCACATTATCCCTTCCTCTTCCAGCGCGCTTTTGAGCTGGCTGGGGTTGAAACCGACATAATGCTGATCTCCTATGACGATCATGGGCACGCTCTGGCCCCCCAGTTCGAAGAACTGCTTCTGCATCTTGCCCGGTTTGCCCACATTGAAGTCAAGGAAGGGGATGCCGTTCTTTTTCAGCCACCTTTTGAGATGCAGGCAATGGGGACATCTAAGTGTTGTATAGATGACGACGCGGGCTGTTTTCTGTTTTAGTTGCTGCTGCATAACAACTGCAATTTCTTTAGGGTAGTCTACTTTCTAACAGCGATTTAAGGCTGTGTTGCTCATTCACTCCTTTGCTAGTGTTCCTGGATATTATCCCCGCCATAGGATTTGACTGTCCTGTCTATCCTGCTGCTCCTTGGCTGGGAATGGCTGATAAAGATTTTCATGAATATTGGCTCTATCTTAGTTGCGATTTAGGCGGAATGCCAGAAATATGGCATATAACGTTCCTAAAAGGGAATGATCTTCCTGATTATGCTAAGGATCATAACTTGGATAAAGGCCTATCAAGAGAGTTGCGAAGCGATTCAAATTATATAGTGCGGATTGTGTCAACGACCGGTCAAACGTTTTTCGGCTTCCCGATATTTTTCAGCCGTTTTGTCGATAATCGACTGTGGCAGTTCGGGGCCGGGAGGTGTTTTGTCCCAAGCGAGTGTTTCCAGGTAGTCCCGCACGAACTGTTTGTCGAAGCTGGGAGGGCTGATGCCCGGGCTGTATTGATCTGCCGGCCAGAAGCGGGAGGAGTCGGGGGTCAACACCTCGTCGATCAGATGCAGGGTGCCCGTATCATCGAGGCCGAATTCGAACTTGGTGTCGGCAATGATGATGCCGCGTTCGCGGGCGTATTCAGCCGCTTCGCGATAGATCTGCAGGCTGTAGTCCCTGACCTGAGCGGCGATCGATTCACCCAGCAGTTCCACCGTTTTGGCGTAGTCGATGTTTTCGTCGTGGGCACCCAATTCGGCCTTGGTCGAGGGGGTGAAAATGGCATGAGGCAACCGGTCCGCCTGCTGCAGGCCAGCCGGTAGTTCGATACCGCAGACCTGGCCGCTTCGCTGATAGTCCTTCCAGCCGGAGCCGATGAGGTAGCCGCGCACGATCGACTCCACCGGTAGTGGTTTGAGTTTGCGTACCACCATGCTGCGATCGCCCAGCGCTTGGCGCTGGGCGGCGTCGGTGACAATCTGCTCCAGGGGGATGTCGGCGAGGTGGTTGGGTAGCAGGTGTCGGGTGCGCTCAAACCAGAACTTGGCCACCCGGGTCAACACTTCACCCTTGCCGGGAATCGGTTGAGGCATGATCACATCGAAGGCGGAAAGCCGGTCGGTGGTAACGATCAGTAGGTGCTGCTCATCCACCTGATAGATGTCACGCACCTTGCCACGATTGATCAGTTCCAGGTCCAGTTTCGATTCGAAGAGGGGTTCGCTCATTGTGTTCGACCAGCTACTTGTAAAGGCTGCAGTATAACCTACAGACCGGACGATTCGCTCCTCTTCCGCTACTGCGTGGTTCAAGCAGACCTCGATCGATGTTGGTTATACGCTTGAGGCATAGAGCCGGGTAAATCGATGAACCATCCACAAGATGAAATACCCCATATAGATCCAGGAAAACATCGGCGGAGTCGTGCTAGACTGCAAAAAACCAAGCTAAAAAGTAGGAAATGGGATTTGGCATGAGCGAGATACAGACAACGACCAGCGGCCTCTCCCAGTCGGAACGACTGGCCATCACCCGAGGCACCATGAACCTGTTTGAGAGCTGGGGACTGCATACGGAAGAGATGATGGCTTTGCTCGATCTGCGGGGCAAGGCGCGCCATTTCGCCCAATACCGCTACAACAAGCCCTTTCCCGACGAGCCCGGACTGATGCGGCGCATTGACTATCTGGTGCGCATCGACCAGGCCCTGCGTACCACCTATCCGACCAATCCCCGCATGGGTAAGCGCTGGTTGCGTCAGCGCAACCACAAGTTCAATCGCCTCAGTCCGCTGTCAATGATGATAGACGACGGTGAGAGGGGGCTGATCTATGTCCTCAGCCGCCTCGACTGCACCTTCGCCTGGGATCAGAGCGGTTCCAAGCCCGGCTGAGCTGGTTTTCCATGGACTTTCACCCGTAAAATCGCAAATGAGCAGATAGGCGTATGATATGGGAAAAAGGCGGGGCGTGATGCCCCTGCCTGGTATGACGATCAGCAACACCTGTCAGTTCTCACATCCCCTGACATACTCACCGATGCCCTTATCCGTGCCGGCGCCACAGATTACCCTGTCATATCCTTCGCCACCGTCGATCCAGTCATCGCCGTCACCGCCAAAGAGGTAGTCTTCGTCTTCGTCGCCGCTGATCTCGTCGTTTCCGCTATAGCCATAGACAATGTCATTTCCGGCCCGCCCAAAAATCCTGTCGTCACCGTGGCCGCCATAGAGCCAGTCGTCGCCGTCGCCGCCATCGATGCAGTCATCACCGCCCATACCGGCAATGAAATCCTGCTCCCCGAAACCGCAAATGATGTCGTCCTGTTCTGTGCCGTAGAGGTAATCGGCGCCGGAAGTCCCCTTTATGGCGCTGGGGTCGCCGCAGCCACAGCCTTGAAGCGCTTCAAACACCTCATATACAAAGACGTCCTCCTTGCCGTTGGAATCCGTAGCCACCAGATCATCGGCATCGCTTTGAAAGGCCACGATCCGGCCATCGGCGCTGATCACGGAAGTGAAGGAGTAACCATTCGCGGAGTCGGTCCCGTCTTTGTTGAGACTGACCAGGGTGGTGGCTCCGCTCTCCAAGTCCCGTACAAAGGTGTCCCCCATGCCGTTGCCATCTGAGGCCACCAGGTCGTCGGCAAGGCTATAAAAGGTCACGAACCGGCCATTGGCGCTGATTTCGGGGAAGTTGGAAGCATTGGTTCCGGAGTCGGTTCCGTCTTTGTTGACACTGACCAGGGTGGTGGCTCCGCTCTGGAGGTCCCGCACAAATACGTCCATAGTGCCGTTGGTATCCGTGGCCACCAGGTCATCGGCAGTACTTATAAAGGCCACGAACCGGCCATCGGCGCTGATCGCGGAAACGTAGGAATTACCGGTTCCCGAGTCGGTTCCGTCTTTGTTGACACTGACCAGGGTGGTGGATCCGCTCTGGAGGTCCCGCACAAATACGTCCATAGTGCCGTTGGTATCCGTGACCACCAGGTCGTCGGATTGGCTTTCAAAGGCCACGAACCGGCCATCGGCACTGATCATGGGCATAATGGAATAACCGGCCCCGCTGTCAGTTCCGTGTTTATTGGCACTGACCAGGGTGGTGGTTCCGCTCTCAATGTCCCGCACGAATACATCCCACTCGTTGTTGCTATCCGTAACCACCAGGTCATAGGCTTTGCTTTCAAAGGCCACGAACCGGCCATCGGAGCTGATCGCGGAACTTTGGGAATAACCGCCGGCGGAGTCGGTTCCGTCTTTGTTGATACTTACCAGGGTGGTGGTTCCGCTCTGAAGGTCCCGCACAAACACGTCCTGCTCGTCGTTGGTATCCGTGGCCACCAGGTCGTAGGCATCGCTTGAAAAGGCCACGAAACGACCGTCGGCGCTGAACTCGGGAGCAAAGGAACCATGGTTCGAGGGGCTTAGGTTGCCAGAATCGGTTCCGTCTTTGTTGACGCTGACCAGGGTGGTGGTTCCGCTCTGAAGGTCCCGCACAAAGACATCCTGCTTGCCGTTGGTATCCGTACCCGCCAGGTTGTCGGCGGTGCTTTCAAAGGCGACTAAACGGCCATCGGGACTGATAACGGAACGAAAGTGCTTACCGGCCCCGGAGTCGGTTCCATCCTTGTTAACACTGACCAGGGTGGTGGTTCCGCTCTG
>JASFJY010000261.1:0-5370 GCA_050119415.1 Chromatiales bacterium
CACCCGGGCCGTCAATCGATCCTTGAGGGCGCGGTTCCAGTCCTCCGGTTCGGCGCGGGAGAGGCGCTCGCCGGGATTGAGACGGTTTTCGTGGAGATAGCCCCACTCCAGCTCGGTCTCGCTGACACCCGGAATGAAGTAGGGGTAGTGGATCTCGATCACCGCTTCCACGCCGGTGCCGCTATCGGCCTTGCTGAAGCGGATCCGCGGGCGGATCATCAGGTCGAGGAATTCGGCCAGCATCAATCCCGGTTTTTCGTGCCAATAGGCGTGGCCGCCCACATTCGCCTCAGGGTCATCCCAGCCGCTCTGCGGATTGTCCCAGGCGATGGGGCTGTGGTGGAGCCAGCGTTGGAGGCGGTCTTTCTTGAAGGTAAAGTAGATACCGGCGCCGATCAGCAGCACGCCGAGCGCGACCCAGCCCAGCATCGTCGCCCTGGAAGAGGTCAGCGCCAGGGCGCCTTGTTCTGTCAGCGCGCCGCCCGTGCCGGCCGCCATCAGCCCCTTCAAGGTCACGCCTGCCGCGACGATCGCCAGGCCGTATCCCGCGGTCATCACCCCCGCGCCCAGGACCGCCGCCCGGTCCCGGTCTTTAAAGGCGAGAAAGGCGTCGTAGCCGCTGTCGAAGAGGCTGATGACGCTGGCGGCGAGGTTGATACGCGTCGCCCAGATGGCCAGCCGCAGGGTCCCCCAGGTGGTCTTCTCAGCGGCGGAGAGGGCCGGCATGCGCCCGGCATGGGCCAGTTTGTAGATTTTAACCTTCTGCGCCACTTTATGCATGGCGGCCTCGTCCCAGCCGTATGCGGCAATGCGGGTAGTGTGGGCCCATTGGAGGCCAAGTGCTGAAGTGTCTGCAAGCGCCCCTAGAAGATCGTATCCCTCTTTTGAAAACATTGCCTCCATCATTCCCTTATCTGAACGAAGTTTGTCAAAAGCCTTAAACGCCATCCCCAAATTCCACAACTCAAAGGTCGAGGAAAACGCCAAAATAGAATAGCGAGCCGCTCGGGTCATGCCGGACTTCTGATACCACTTCGGCAGCGCCGGCGGTGGGCTACCGGGTGTGGCCGCCAGGGGTTGCCTGGGGGCGTGGGCGGGCTGGCCACTCTCGGCGCTGGCCGCGCCGCCGGCGGCGACAAAGCCGGTCAGGGCGAGGACCCGCTTATGGTGCCAGGCCAGGTGTTGGCCCGCCTCGTCGAACCGTTGGCTGACCTCCTCTTCGTAGGCGACCAGGACCTTGATCCTTTTGCTTTCGAGCAGGCGGGCCAGCTCGGGGTCGTGGCGGCTGAAGCGGTCGGCCCATTGGCCGTCGAAGAGCCGGATCTCTTCCATCAGCGCACTGCCCTGGCGCTGCCAGAGGTTGATCTGGCTCCATTCGCCTTGGAGGACCTCCATGGGGATGCGCCAGTTGTCGCTGTCGGTGAGTTTGGCCTGCTTTTTCATCAAGGTGCGAAGGCGCTCAGCCATCATCTCGGCACGGAACAGGGCCATGCCCGGGGGGAGACGCCCCGCCAGATAGTCGCCCAACGGGATTTCGATCTGCGCCACGGCGATGGCCTGGGAGACGAAGGCGAGACGGAACAGGGGCATGAGGGCGCTGCCTCTGCCTGACGCCGCAGCGGCCGAGGCGGCGCTGTCGGCGGCTTGCCGCTGTTTGAGGTGATGCTCCGCCTTGGCCAGGTGCTCGAAAAAGCCGGCGATCACGCCGGCGGCTTTTTTGCCGATGCCGGCCACGGCGATCCAGCGGTTGGGATCGAATCGGGGCAGGCCTTTGGGGAGCGGGGCCGTTTTGTAGGCGTAGAGGTTGTCCGGGTCGTCACCCTCCTGAGCGGGAAAGAGGCAGTGGGCCAGCCGCAGCGGCTTGGCGCTCGGGTGGCGGCCAAGCAACCGTAGGATGTATTCGACCCCCGGATCTTCGGCATCCTTTTCCGCGATGCGCGCATCGCCGTCGAACAGGCCGTCCAGATCGACGGGGCGATCGCCCAGGTGGGGCAGCAGGGAGGTCAGGGTTTCGTAGGGCAGGACGATGCGGTCCCCCTCCAGGGTGCACTGCTCTGCCAGCACCGTTGTGAAGTGGGCCGGATCGTCGGTCTCTTCGCCCGCCAGCAGGTACGCCACCAGCGTCGCCTTGGTCCGGGTGATGAGCTCTCGCTGTTTGGCCCGCTCCTCGGGCATCAGGATCTTTTTGATCTTGGCGGGATCGATGTTGTCGCGCAGGTAGTTGAACTGCTCGAGGGCCTCTTTTTGCGCCTCGGCGGCCTCGCCGGTCAGGGTGGTGTCGACCTCGGGCGGCTTGCCGTCGAGAAAATAGGCCTTGGCCAGCAGGGAGACCTGATGGCTGGCCTGGCGTTGGCGCATCTCGAACAGGTAGTCGCGGTGTTCCTCGTATTCGCGCTTATTGGAAAAATCGGCTTCAGTGGCGCCCATCTCCGCATCATTGAGCTCGCCGGTGACCAGTTTGACCAGGGTACGCAGACCGCCCCAGGCGACCTGGTGGGCGGCGGCCAGGTCGCGGGCGATGGCCAGGGGGTCGTGCAGGGCGAGCACGGGGATTTCGCCGCGGCGGTCGATGCGGTACTGGTTCTGCCCCTCCTTTTCGACCGCCCGGTCGATCTCCATCAGGTAGCTGTCCCAGATGGGAAAACCCCCGTCGCCACCGCTCAGCCAGTGTTTATGCAGTTGCACGGACTGCATGCGCTTGCGACGGTAGGCGGCGTCAACCTTGACCCCTTTGTAGTCGCGTTTGTAGTGCTCGCCGCTGTGCAGTTCCTCGATGTAGCGCGGGTCCCGCGGGTCCATGCCGCCGAGGCGGCAGACGTAGCTCCAGCTCCACTGCTGTTCCGCGTAGCAGACTTGCAGTGCCTCCGGCTTGCGCTCGTCACCGACCCGGTAGGGGAGCAGGACACGGGTGTCCGCCTCCACCGTGGCGGGGCGCTCCTCCCTGCCCTGGTGGCGGGTGAGGTTGACGTCGGCGAAGACCGGGCGGCCCCCCTCGATGACGCGCACCTGGATCTCGCGCCAGAGATGGCCGTCGAGGAAGAGATAGAGCCAGCCCTCGCGCAGCGGGGCCAGATGCCGGTCTTGTGTGACGGGAAAGGCCGGCCCCGGCTCCCTGGGCCGGATAAAACGCACCGGGTCGACGGGCACGAACGTGGTGTAGAGCTTCTCTTCGATCAGCGGCTCATCGTCCGGCTCGGCATCCACCACATCCACGGGGATACGGTAATTTTGGCCGCTGAGTCCGCTGCGTTCGAGGTAGTCCTGAAAGACCTCGCCGCTGTAGTCGCAACGGCTGTCGGGATATTGGATGGAGACCGCTTTCCTGCCTTCGCTCAAGCCCCGGAACAGCAGCCAGCGCTTGCCTTCTTTTCCTAATGACTTTGCCGCGTCCAGCGGTTGGATGTAAGGCTTGCCGGGTGTGCTGGTCACATAATCCATGGTCACTGCTCCGTTGTGTCACAGGCCATCGCGTCGGCATCGTTTTCGACCCGCTCGATAAAGAGGCAGCTCAACTCCCCCTCGTCGTCACACTCCAGGGAGACGATCCGCGGCTTGTCGTCGTCGATCAGGGCCTGCAGCAGCTGCTGCGAAATGGCCGGCATGAGCTGCTGCCCGATCAGGGTATTGATGAAACGGGCGCCGGCGTCCTGGTTGATACAACGACCTGCGATCTGCTCCACCACGTCCGGCGGGTAGCGGAACTCGATGCCGTGGGCCCGCTGCAGCCGTTGGCCGACGATCTGCAACTTGAGTTTGACTATGCCCCGCAGGGCCTCGAGGTCGAGGGGCAGATAGGGTAGGATCTCCATGCGGCCCAACAGGGCCGGTGCAAAACGGCCGAGCAGCGAGGGCTTGATCGCCTCGACGATATCACTGAGGGCGAGTGGTCGCGGCAGCTTCTCAGTAACATCCTCTTGCTCTTCGGCCTCCTCCAGCACCAGCTCCAAAACAAGGCGCTGGGACTCGACCAACTCCAGCATGGCCTCGCTGCCCAGGTTGCTGGTCATCAGAATCACCGTATTGCGGAAGTCGATCTCCCGCCCCTCCCCATCGCGCATGAAACCACGATCGAAGACCTGGTAGAAGATGTTCACTACATCGGCATGGGCCTTCTCCACTTCGTCCAGCAGCACGGCGCAGTAGGGCCGTTGGCGCACGGCCTCGGTAAGCACGCCGCCCTCGCCGTAGCCCACATAACCCGGCGGCGAACCCTTGAGCTGGGAGACGGTGTGGGACTCCTGGTACTCACTCATGTTGATGGTGACCAGGGCGGCCTCGCCGCCAAACATCTCGTCGGCGATGGCCAGCGCCGTCTCCGTCTTGCCGATGCCGCTGGGTCCGACCAACAGGAACACCCCCAGAGGACCGTCGTTGGCGCGTAGTCCGGCCTTGGCGTTGCGCAGCGACTCGCCGATTTGCCCCAGTGCCATCTCCTGTCCGACGATGCGGCTGCCGAGCCGTTGCTCCAGCGACATCAAGGTCGCCAACTCACTGCGGAACATGCGTCCAGCCGGTATGCCGGTCCACTCGGAGACCACCTCGGCGATGACTGCCGGGGTTACCTCCCGATGCAGGCTCGCCTGCTGCTCCGGGTCGTCATCATTACGCGGGGCCGCCTCCTGTTTCTGGCTCTCACGCGGTTGCCCCAGCTTTTCGATCGCCGCCCGCCATCGGTTCTCCAAGGCCTCGAGTCGCGCCTGGGTCTGCGTCAGCTCCTGGGTCAACCGTTGCAGGATGGCCGCTTCGACGATGATGCCCGCCGCCCGCTCTTGGTTCAGATTGTCGAGCCGTTGCTGTACGAACTGGACATGCTCGCGCAGCGACTCCATCGCCTCGGGTGCGACCGCGTGTCCCATGCGCACCCGCGCGGCCGCGGTATCGAGCAGATCGATCGCCTTGTCGGGCAGATAACGGTCGGAGATATAGCGGGCGGAGAGCTGCACCGCCGACGCTATGGCTTCGTCGGTAATCAGGATGCCGTGGTGCGATTCATACTTCGACTTCAGACCGTTGAGCATCAATATGGCCCTTTCCGGCGTCGGTTCGTCCACCTTGACCATCTGGAAGCGACGCTCCAGGGCGGCATCCCGTTCAAAGTATTTTTTATACTCCGCCCAGGTGGTGGCGGCGAGGGTGCGCAGTTCGCCCCGCGCCAGGACCGGCTTGATCAGGTTGGCGGCGTCGCCGACCCCCGCCTCGCCACCGGCACCGATCAGGGTATGGGCCTCGTCGATAAAGAGAATGACAGGGGTCGGCGAGGCCTTGACCTCGTCGATAACCTGTTTGAGCCGGCGTTCGAACTCGCCCTTGACCCCGGCCCCCGCTTGCAGCAGTCCCAGATCGAGTACCCGCAAAGCCACATTACGCAGG
>JASFJY010000262.1:0-5369 GCA_050119415.1 Chromatiales bacterium
GTGCCTTGTGCTGATGGCATTGATCATGCGTTCACTCGCGGCGAGCCTGGCGTCGCTGATGGTACTCTGCCTTTCCATTGTAACCGCCATGGGTCTGGCCGGATGGCTCGGTATTCCCCTCAGTCCTGTTGCCATAAATGCGCCGAACATCATCCTGATCGTCGCCATCTGTGACTGCGTTCACCTGCTGACTGGCTACCTGCATAGCGTGCGTCAGGGCACCGACAGGCGCGAGGCGATGGTGAACAGCCTGAAGAGCAACATGCGTGCGCTGTGGATCACCAGCGTGACCACGGTTGTCGGTTTCCTGAGCCTGAATTCCAGTGAGGCGCACCCGTTTCGTGATCTAGGCAATATCACTGCATTGGGCATCGCGGCCGCGTTGTTTTTTACCCTGTTCCTGCTGCCCTCCGTGATGGCGATGTTGAAGACCTCCGGATTGAGGGCCTCTGGCGCGTCAGGGCGTCCCGGGCGGATGCAGCACGCGCTCGAGGGACTGGCGGGTGGGGTGGCCCGTTATCCACTGCGTTTCGCCCTGGGCTCGTTGCTGAGCGCCCTGTTGATTGGTACAGGCGCACTGAAAAATCAACTGAACGACGAGTTCGTCAAATACTTCGATACCAGTGTCGAGTTCCGTCAGGACACCGACTTCATTACCGATCACCTGACCGGTATCTACTATATCGACTACGCGATCTCGAGCACCAAGGACGGTGGCGTCAACGACCCTGACTACCTGCGAACGGTCGAGGCCTTCACCACTTGGTTGCGTGCGCAGCACGAGGTGCTGCACGTCAACAGCATTACCGATGTGTATGAACGGCTGAATCGCAACATGCATGGCGACGACCCGGCCTATTCGCGGATGCCCGAGAGCCGGGAGCTTGCCGCCCAGTACCTGCTGATGTACGAAATGTCGCTCCCCTATGGATTGGATCTGCGTGACCGCATCGATGTCGCCAAGCAGGAAAGTCGGGTTACGGCAACGCTGAGAAGTCTGTCAAGCACCGAGGTGTTGGCGTTCGAGGAACGCGTTCAGCAGTGGTTGGGTGCCCACAATCAGCACATCCGGTTCAGTGACGGCACCGGGCTTACGATCATGTTCGCACATATCGGCATGCGCAGCATTACGAGCATGCTGAGCGGAACTGCGATTGCGTTGATCACCATCTCAATCTTGCTGATGCTGTTGTTCCGATCCTTCAAATACGGCCTGCTGAGCCTGCTCCCCAATATTCTGCCGGCAATCTGCGCCTTCGGTGTATGGGGTTTGCTGGTGGGGCAGGTCGGCATGGCACTGTCCGTGGTCGCGGCGATGACACTGGGTATCGTGGTCGACGACACCGTGCATCTGATGAGTCGCTATCTGCATGCACGCCGTCAGCTCGGGCTTGATGCCACTAGCGCGGTCCGTCATGCGATAGCGGGTGTCGGGATGGCGATAGTGACCACGTCCGTGGTGCTAGCATCCGGCTTTGCGGTGCTGGGCCTGTCCAGCTTCGAAATCAACGCCGGTATGGGGCAGTTGACATCGATTGCCATCGTCCTGGCCCTGCTGCTCGACCTCACCCTGCTGCCGGCCCTGCTGGTACTCGTCGACCACTCGCCGCAGCGGGCCAGTGCGCTGACCGATGTACCAGGAGCAGACACAAAGTCGACCGTACCGGTCGCCTGACCGAATCCTGGAAACCGAGGAGAAACGACCATGAAGCACATTGGACCAAGCTGGGTGAAGCGCACATTTACAGGCACTATTCTGCTGGCCCTGGTAGGACAAGCGGTCGCGCTGGAGAGCATAGAAACAATCGAGGACCCGGTCGGCAAGGGGACCGCGATCGCAGAGGAAACCGAGCGCCGCGACGCCGGATTCGGCGACTATGTCGTGGATGCCGAGATGATACTGATGCAGAACGACCAGGTGCTCAGCGAAAGGAAATTTATTAGCAAGGTGCTGGAGATTCCCGATGACGGTGATCACTCGGTCAACGTATTCCGCAGCCCGCGGGACGTCGAGGGCACGGCGGTCCTCATTCACGCCCACGGCCTTGAGCCCGATGATCAATGGCTGTACCTTCCGGCGGTACGGCGGGTCAAGCGGATCTCAACGCGCAGCAAGTCCGGACCTTTCGTGGGTAGCGAGTTTGCCTACGAGGATATCTCGACCTGGATGTCGGAAAAGTACACCTATCGATTCCTCGGCACGGACAACGTCGCTGGCAATGAATGCTTCAAGGTGGAGAACACGCCAGCATACGAGCACTCCGGCTACAGCAAATTGCATCAATGGGTCGACAAGAAGACCTTCAGACCGCGTCGGATCGACTATTTCGACCGCAAGAGCGATCTGCTCAAAACCTTGCATCTGACGGAGTATCGACAATACAAGGACAAGTGGTGGCGCCCAGGCGTTCTGATGATGACCAATCATCAGAATGGCCGGATAACCAAGATAATCTGGAAGGATTACCGCTTCGCGACAGGCCTCACCGAATCCGATCTGGCTCAGTCCAAATTAAGCAGCATCCGCTGATAACCGGCAGTCAGGTATCGCAATCATGAAACTTCGAGGCCTGTCGGTGCGGCGCCTGGGTTATGGACTCTGTGCTTGGGTACTGCTGTTGTTCGGTGGAAGCGTCGAGGCCTTCGGACCAAACTTTGAACTCGGGCTCGAGTATCAGTGGTTCCCCAACGATAGGGCGACGGGCAATGCGAACTATCCGGTCGACTTTCTGGGCTATGCGGGGTTTGAGTGGGATCGTTATTTTTCCGATGACCGCTGGATGTTCGAGGTCGATGCCTATGTTGCCCAGGATCACAAGGACGAGAACCGCAGTCGATTCGACTTTCGTACCCTGGCATTGAGCTACAAAGGGGATCACTTCGATGTTCGGTTTGGCGTGATGACGGAGTTCTGGGGCGTCACCGAATCACGGCATCTTAGCGACATACTCAATCAGACATCCGTTGCGGACAATATCGATGAAGAGGTCAAGCTGGGTCAGCCCATGGTTAAGTGGCAGACCCATCAGGATTGGGGAAACCTGCAGTTGTTTTGGCTACCCATGTTTCGCGAGCGTATATACCCGGCCCCAGGCAGCAGGTTTACCCCGGGGCTGGATATCGACGAAGATTCGAGTCGCTATGCCTCCGGTGCGAAGCGCACGCATCAGGACTTTGCCGTGCGCTACACCAATACGTTGGAGGAATGGGATATTGGCCTGGGCTGGTTCCGCGGCACCTCACGGGAGCCGCTGCTGGAGCCGGTGCTCAGCGATTCCGGTATGCCGGTGCTGTCGCCTTACTACGAGCAGATCGACCAGGCAAGCCTGGACCTGCAGCGCACGAGTGACGGGTTGCTGTTGAAGCTGGAGGCGATATACCGGAAAGGAAATCGGCAGGAAGGCTATGGCGCCGCGGTAGGTGGTCTCGAATTCACCCAGGTCGGGGTGCTCGGCAGCGCGATGGACCTGGGCTATATCGCCGAATACCTGTACGACGAGCGCGGCGATAAGGCAACCACGCCATTTCAGAACGACCTTTTCGTTGGCCTGCGACTGGCCGCGAACAACATCGCGCAAACCAATCTGCTGCTTGGTATGTACCAGGACTTGGAGTCCGCCGGCCGGGCGTTCCGACTGGAGCTGACGACCCGGTTACAGGATGGCCTGGTACTTGAGGTCGAAGGACAGGCATTCAGCGGCTTGGATTCCAATGATCTGTTGTACAGCTTCCAGGACGACGCCTATCTGCGTACCACGCTGCGGTACTACTTCTGACCAGGGATCGCAGTCTCCCCGGAAATTTTGCTCTATATCCCCGTGGCGCATTTCACTGAATCACGCAGGCTTTTAATGAACACTGAAAACTGAACGCTGCGGACGTCGGACCAACGTAGTTCAACCCGTGATGGAGTTGTGAGTTGAAGCCAAGGGGAACATTTTTCGAAACGCCAAAGGTGGGAGAGGGCAATCGGATAAGAGGTATTTGACTGCAGGATACAGTCGGAGGGGAAAAATGAGCGAATACAGTGAAGCGATTCCGGACAGAACACTTGAGGCTTTTGCCAGAGGCTTTTTCAGTGAAGCCAATCTCTACGGCTTTCGCCGCAGCGACTATGTGCGTTTTGTAAATCACCTCCTGGACCTGACAATCTCGATGCAGGAATCCGGCGCTTGTCACGTTCCCGGCCGCCGGGTCCGTCCTCTGATACCGCGCTGCAACCGGCAACTTCCACTCAACGGCAACCAGGTGTCGATTCGGATGTACAACGCGGACAGCGATGCGAAGTGTATCCGGCAGTGGCTGGATTCGCCGTCGGGTTGCCAATTCCTGCGTTGTGACAAACAACACGGCCGCTTGGACCTGGATGGCTTTTTGAACACGACCGGCAACCACTTTGGGGTCGTTCGGCACAAGTGTGGTGAAGTGATGGGTGCGCTTGCCTATGTCGATCACAGTGAAGGGCATAGACGAGCCGAACTCAGGATCCTGCCAGGAGGCGAGGGTCAACACCAGGGAGAGCCCGGATCGGAGGCACTGCGGCTCTGGCTGGCTTATGGAAAGAATGGCCTAGGTTTGCGCAAGGTGGTCGTCGCAACGCTGGACACCAGCGCACGCAACGTCATGAAGCACGAGGGCCTGGGCTTCGAGGTCGAGGGGTTGTTGAGAAACGAGTTGTTGCTCGATGGTGCATATCGCGACCTGCTCAGGATGAGCCTGAGCCTCGGTGACACAGATGACTAGCAGGATATTGAGAAAGGCCATCCCGGTCATTCATAAAAAATGCAACGTATGACCACGACGGCTCTGATGCGATTCCTACCATCCATCCAACATCAGTGGTGATGACATGAACAGAATCAATGGTGGTGAAATGAACACAACAGCATTCCAATCAGCCAAGAACCACGTCAATCACACGCGGCTGTATCAGCTTAGACGTCTGTTGCCGCAGCTGCACTGGCGTCGTTCATCGCGCGCACGATCACAGGGTTTGGGGAACTCAAGCAGGCCGAACACAAGGGCTAATGCTACGTCACAGGTCAGCGCCTGCGTTGCGATAGAAGGCGATATGAAAGTCGATCGCCTGCAGGAGGCCTTGCAGATGTTGGCAACCCGACACCTCACGCTGCGACGTTGCCTGCGATCGCCACTTCGTAGCTTGCGTCTATGGGGTCACGCACAGCCGGTGATCTGGCTGGAACAAGAGGACATCGCCGGATTCACGGTGGAGATACTGGACGCGATGGTGCACGAAGATAGCTTGAAACCTTTAAGCGAAGTGAAAGGGTGCGTGTGTCGGGGCCACCTGTACCGCCGGGAACATAATGATTGGCTGCTGCTGCTCGTGGTTGATTCGATCGCCGCAG
>JASFJY010000263.1:0-5360 GCA_050119415.1 Chromatiales bacterium
GTAAAAATGATCAGGTCGGGTGATGCACCTATTGCCAGGGACTCAAGGGTTATTGTTTTAACCGGCCTTTCTGACACCACAACACTTACTTCAACATTGGAGTTAGATGTACAAGGCTTCCTTGTAAAACCGGTTTGCGCCAATGACCTGCTCAATAAGATAATCAGCGTGACTCAGATGGAAGTAAACACGAAGGAACGCTCTTTTTACCAATCCCTCAGTTTCACATCCTCAGGAATCACTATTTCTAATAAAAACAATAGGCATGTTAGCGATATGACAGTAAAACCTGTTGCCACCCCCATTGGCGCTAAGCAGATAAAGCCAGCAAGCACACCAGGATCCTCAGTGACTCAACAGCTTCCTAGCAACCACCGGATGATAAACGTCGAGATGCTCAGACCCGGCATGGTCGTTTTTAAGGACATTCTGGCCCGTGGTGTTTTATTATTGAGAAAGGGTATAATGCTCGAGCTGGAACAGATCTTAGTCCTAAAGGATATGCAACGTATTCTAGATAGCAGGGACATCGAAGTATTGGTACCCGCAACATCCTCTGACACAGAAAATGTCAAAGCGCTAAAAAATACTGATAGGTCTGCGTCTCGGTGATGGGTTGCTCAACCATCTCAGCCGCTGTGCCATGCTATCTAATGCGCTCTTAAATCCTGAGTTTGATTGTCACTTATCGCATATCCCTTGCTTGTCGATACTCTCCCGAAGGGTGAGGGTATTTATTAGCCCATTGATTTGAAGTAGCGCTTGGCGCAATATGTAGGAGCCCGCTCCCGCGGGCGATAATTTATATCGATTCACTATCGCCCAGGGGACTGGGCTCCTACACATACGATCGAACCAATAAGGTCAGACTCACTTCTGTCGCTCTTAGCTCCCCCTCTTTCCTGGATGGCCGCTATGTGAGACAACAGTGATTGTTACTGTTACATCTATTCCAGACAGTAGTGGGTCTTCGCCCTTCGGTGAGTTCGCCCCTCCCGTGCCTGTAATGCAAATGGGCCTGATATTGGAATCCATCCGTAGTGCAACAAAGTAAAATCCATGTTTCGCGAATATCGGCTGATTCAGGAAGGGACTGACCAGTCCTGCCTGATCGGTCACCCAGTTACCCTACAGAATAAGCCAGTTAGCCCGAATGAGCATTCGGTCCAGGCCGAGAGTACCTTTGGGAAGTTCGCTTTCAACCGCCAAGCGCATCAAGACCCCTAAAGTGTTGCTTCAGATCCGAACAATAACGGCATAAGCACTAGCCAACCTTTTTTGCTTTAAGATAAGACTCCAGATATTCTAATACCTTATTGCTCTGCTCTCTAAATCGTGGCTTGAGTTCAATCAATTGCCTCCAGTCACCCTCCTTACCTGCCCGCTCCATCTCCTCGCACAGGTCACCCAAGGCTTTTGCTCCCACAGAACGCACTGATGATTTCAGTTTGTGCAGCAGCTTTGACACCACAGGCGCCGACTGCTCGCCCCAGGCACGCTCGAGTTCTTCCAGTATTTGCCTTGTCGACAAGAGAAAGCCTTCCAACAGCTTTATATGTACCGATGGATCGTTGCCTACCAATTTTGTCAATACATTTACATCTGCGGGTGGTTTTTCCGAGTCTTCACTAGTTTCACCACCTCCTGGACTTGTTGCAGTGAATATTTCTGCTCTTACTTTCAATGGCAACCACTTGTTGAGTGCTTGCTTTAGCTCGTCCAGCTCAACTGGTTTGAAAAGATAGCCATCCATACCGGCTTCAAGACAATTGTTTGTGTCACTTTGCATGACATTTGCGGTTAACGCCACTATAGGCAAGCGCGTCTTGCTGTCGACTTCCATTTCACGAATAGATTTAGTCAGATCATAACCATCCATCTTCGGCATATGGCAATCTGTTAATAGTAAACCATATCGGTGCATTTTACATTTCTCCAATGCACAAGAACCGTTTTCAGCAAGATCTACCGCATACCCAAGAAGGTTAAGCTGACGCCTGATGACCTCTTGGCTTATCAAATTATCTTCAGCCACAAGAATTAACGAGCCCTCCGCTTCCGCCGCTTCTCTGCTGGGTGGTTTGACACCTAAAGCCAATTGTGGCTTTTCTTGGTTTTGCTTCACTTCACCAGCCTGTCCCAGGGCGACCTTGACCGCGTGTAAAAACTCACTGGGTAGTAATGGGTTTTTTTCCACCCACGAAACACCCGGATAATTTGCTGAATCGCATAGCCTGTGACGCTGGCAGACCGCGACAAAGCGTACGGATGACAATTGGGTGTTTTGCCGGACTTTCTGAATAAATTTCTGTTTCTCCTCTTGCTTCCATGACCCTTCCAACACAACTACCTGTGGCTTTTCTCGATCTATCCACCAATAGGCTGACTCCAGATCATCCATTTGCGATATTTTTGCACCTGCCCTAGACAAATAGGCGTACATGGATTCTCTTAATATCGGATTATCTGTCACGATTAATGCAACGGTATCCACCAGTTGATGACCGGCCTCTGCTCCCTGAGCTATAGGCATTTCCAGCCTTACGGTAAACTCCGTACCCTCTGCCTCCTTACTTTTGACATGTATATTGCCTCCGAGCATTTCAACCAATCGATGGGTTATTGACAAACCCAAGCCAGACCCGCCAAATCGCCGTGTAGTACTGCTATCTGCCTGCATAAAGGGTTTAAAAAGCTGCGATTGTACGGCTTCAGGCATGCCAATACCGTTATCAATAACACGAAAACATAATGACACCCCGTCTCCATCTTTTTTTCCGCACCTTTCAACTCTTATCAAAACTCTGCCTTGTTGCTCAGACTCATTTTTTTGGGTGAATTTTATTGCGTTACCAACCAAGTTGAAGAGAATCTGGCGCAGGCGCACTGGGTCACTGACCACTTTGTCAGGCAGGTTCGGATCCAAATGCAGCTCGAACTGCAAATTTTTGAGTGCCGCAGTAGGCGCCAGGTTCGTGGTTATATTCTCTAACAGCTCCATGAGCGAAACGGGAATGTGTTCAATGCTTAACTTACCCGCTTCAATCTTAGAGAAATCGAGAATATCGTCGAGTATATTCAACAACCCTATCGCAGACTCGCGAATGGTTTTAACCATCTTGGCTTGGTCTTGTGATAAAAAGCTCTTTTGCAAAACCTCGACCATGCCCACCACCCCATTCATTGGCGTGCGTAACTCATGGCTCATTGCCGCTAAAAAAGCCGATTTAGCGCGATTGGAGGCGTCCGCTTCATCCTTTGCCTTTACCAGCTCATTTGTTCGTTCAATAACACGTTTTTCGAGCTTGTTCCTAAGATTGTTTGCTTCGGTTTCCGCCTTCTTACGGCTAGTGACATCCATGATGGACCCTGCCATACGGCTTGGCTTATTGCCTGCTTTCCAACTGGCCTGACCTCTAGCACGGAACCAACGATAGCCCCTATCACCTGTCCGCATACGAAATTCACAATCAAAAATATCATGTTTTTTGAGATGATTGTTAATTAAGCGCCAGACATTTTCTCTATCGTCTGGGTGCAGTCTTTCAGAAAACAAATTGATGTCCCTTTGAACTTTTCGATCCTTGTAATTCAAAAGCTCTAAAAAATGAGAAGAATAATAAACCTCACCAGTAAGTATGTTCCAGTCCCATATACCATCATTTGTTCCCTGCATAACCAACGATAACCGTTCCTGGCTTTCACGCAGAGCATTTTCCGTTATCTTGCGTCTACTAATATCACTACCTATGGCTACATACTGCTTCACTCCGCCTTCGGAATAAACCGGTTGAATATTCAGTTCTAACCAGATCTCTTTTCCTGACTTTGTACAAATTCTATGCTCTATCTTTACTGTCTTTTTATCTGCTATACATTTAAAAATTTTATCTATGTTATGCTCAACCCCTACTGAACCAGACATTAATACACTGATATTTTTTTCCAATGCTTTATTTTGTGGAAATCCAGTAATACGCGTATATCCACGGTTTACCCACTCCACAATGCCGTTCTTATCTGTAATAATCACCATGTTATTGGTGTGCTCTGCAACCAACGCGAGTTTCTTGTTCTCCTCTTCACGACACTTGTATACAGTTATATCATTCTGTATCCCGACAAAGTGGCTGATCTTTCCCTCTCTATCATGGACTGGAGAGATGGTTAGCTCATTCCAAAACATACTCCCATCTTTACGGTAATTACGCACAACAACCTTACAACCGCGACCGGCGGATATTGCGGCACGAACCTCGTTCAAACCCTCCTGACTGCTGTCACCTTCACAGAGAAAGCGACAGTTGCGCCCAATGACTTCATTCAAAGAGTATCCTGTGATCTTAAGAAATGCGGGATTTGCAAAAACAATCGGATTATCATGGCTCCTGAAATCAGTAATTATGAAACCACTGTTAGCCTCGGCAATGGCACGATCACGAATTGCTATTTCAGCCTCCGCTGCTCTACGATGTGTAATATCGAGGATCAACGAAGTATATATCGGGCGATTATTGATAATATCAAATTGAATACGCACTTCTACCGGATAGACACTCCCGTCCTTGCGCTGGTGACTGGCGTCGAATATGACTTCCCGCTTCTCACCATCACGCAAAGGCTTCAGTAGTCGCCTGTAGTCGTCATCCGTAAAATCCGCCTTGAGATCTGCCGGCGTCATATCCGACAATTCATCCATGCTATAGCCCAGGTTTTCCTGGGCGCCGCGGTTTGCATCAATGATCTTCAACGAATCCGCATCAATAAAATATATTTCATTACTAGAGGCATTCTGTATTTGAGCAAGGTGCATGGAGGACAACGGTACATGCCGTCGCTCTTCCATTTCCCGATGAAGCATGATGTTATCGATGCCTGAATCATGTGATTGCACCTCCGTTACATGACCGATATCTTCATGCTTTTGTGAGCCCTGTTGTCGTGACCTAGGTTTAGACATAGTCCTTTCTCATATGAGTCAATGCCAACTCATTCGATTTCATTAAAAACACCATAACAACATGCATAGTCCAGAAATGCTGAAAATAGAACTGAACACAAGCTGGAAGGGATAGTATTATTTTCCATCTATCACTTTGATTTCCTTTGAATAGATATCGGCAGCCACGGCAAACATTTTAGCGACCACCCACTAAACGCCCGGCAGAGTATGACTGGATCCAGAGATCGGAACAGATTCATGTCGTATTTCGAGTCCCGCATCGAATCAGACATGCTTGCAGCTTTTTTATTTACGCAGCAGTGTTGAAATACAAACTTTGAGCCCCTAGTTTTATCCGGGAACGCGATGATAGCGCCGGGTTCGTCGTTCAGATGCGCATTTGCAATTGAGTTGTCGG
>JASFJY010000264.1:0-5348 GCA_050119415.1 Chromatiales bacterium
AGCACTTGCATTTTCTAGAGTGACCTCAGGACCACGAATTTGATACCAGTAATAACTAGATATTTCACCGTCTGTCTCGTTGCTTGCACTCCCATCTAACACAACCTGCTCACCCGCTGAAACAACCTGATCGGGACCGGCATTTACAATAAGCGCTGCATTTAGTTCGCTAACAGACAAAAGTGGGCATGTAAAACATATCAGAGAGAGATATGTAAATATGCATGAAGAAAATCGGGCTGGGTATTTGAGCATCCTTGTTTACCTACTAGCATCCCATACTTATAATCAGTAATCCATAAAATAATTTCGCATGCCGAGGGTATTGTCACAAAATCGCAAATTTCACTAGTAATAAATATGATAATCATTAAACAAATGACCTAGATCAATCAATCTACTGATTATCCATAAGAGTAAGCTGATGAGCCTGTGGTACCCGCCTAGTGGAAACCACTGAGTAAGAGGGGATTACCATAGCAGCTACCATATTGGATTATTCGCCTTGAGCCTAACCAATGCTGCAAGTCTGATATGAATAACATGTATTTTTATATAATTGGTAAACTTAAAAGTAGGTGTCTATTCACGATGTCTAAGTTTTTTTGTCCAAGACATGGTTATTAACTGTTTATTATTTTAATTCGCTCTGGAATTTTATCTTGAGATGAAGGGAGATTGCTTTTATTCCACTTATACTTGGTCACACCCAATACTGCCGCTGATTCCTGGATTGTTTCTACAATGATTTTGTATTTTAGGAATTTATTGAGTGTACAGAGTTGCCAGACCCGCGCTGATCAGTCTGTTGCACTTTTTTGCCAGGTCAGTACGTGAAGAATGCTGTTCAGGCCAGATGGGGCTGAACTGCTGGATGATGACCTGGGTGCACGGACGGCTCAACACACGCCACATCGTGACGCCTATATGATTCTCTTCATTCAAAGCAATGTCGGTTAGTGGCTGATTGTTGTCACGGTAGCTGATCATGACCGGAGTCACCGGGCGCTGCGCTTCGGCCGCCGCCTTGAGCAGGCGCGGATGGAACGGTTTGACTGAGATCCCACTGCTCGTGGTCGACTCTGGGAAAACCATGACATTGTCCATATTCACCAGGGCCTTGTGAATTTCGCTGATACTGTCTTGCGCACCACGTCCACGCTCGATGAACAGAGTGCCGGAAGCTGCGCTCAACCAGCCGAAGAAGGGCCAGCTGCGTACCTCGGATTTAGACAGCTGGCGCACCGTAAACCAGCCGCCAAACACGAAAATATCGAGCCAGCTGATATGGTTGGCGACGAAAAGACTACCGCGGACATCGCTGCTTTCGTCTGCCGGGTGAATCATCTCCACCTTACAACCCATGATCAGCGCACAGAGTTTGAGCCAGCGACGGATGATCGACTTGTGATGATGGTACTCGCGGTTACCGCCGTGAAACACCAGCGCAGCGATAAGCAAGCCCGCCACCAGATTCAATAGAATCAGCAGCAGGCGCAGGGTGAAGCGTATAATTTTCACTATCTTGGTACCCCTTCTAAAAGTTCCTACCATTCTATGTAACAAAGAAACGCACAGGGTAATAGTCAATGTCCGTTGTGTGTTTTACTTATAGGTCGCCAGCTTGATCCATCAGGGCAGTTTAAGTAGTAGAGCGGTAGAATCGCTCCGGGCCCATGGTCTTGAGCAGCGCCAGAGTGAGCAGTTCCTCGTTGACGTCACCGTCGGCAGAGAACAGGTGCTGCACTCGGCCATGCGCGCCCCCTGCGTGTTGAATCACAGGAGTAAACATCTCTCCCATGGTTGAAACCATGCAACCGTTTGACGCTATGTTGAGCACGATGTCTGTGCCATGGCGCAGTTTGGCGAGAACATCACCCACATAAGCGCTGATTTCACCCAGCGGACGCCGTGTCGGCAGAATAATTTGCGCTTTTTGCCCGGCGGTGACCGCTGGCAGCGGCAACGGCACTCCAGCGGCACGGTACAGCGGTCGCGCCACGAGATTACGTATGGCGAACCGCAGCATACTCGTCTTACGGATCAATGCGCGAACAGTGGAAATCTGCGCCATGTCACGAACAACCGCGGCATCCAAGCATTTCAGCTTGCTACTCTGCACCTCAATCTCCTGTACACACAGCCATTCCATGTAACTCCATACCGGTGTAGCGGTGAGGCTGAAGCGGCGGAAGCCAAGATTTGCAAGCAGCAGATTAAAGAGCTTCTCGCACTGGGCGACGAGCATGTAAGTCTCACCGGCCAACGCCACCTTCAGGACTTCTCTGCGCGGCGAACGGCTGTGAATCCAGGTCTTAGCGAAACGGCGTAAGGGTTTTGCGATGTCGCGCCCATGTAGACGGTAGGCGAAGTATCTCAGCACTAAGCCGAGGTATGGCACCCCTCTGAAGCGGTGCATCAATCCCTGCGTCAACCTTCCCGGACCCTTAAAATTTTCCAGCGTTCCGAACAGTTCGGATTTCAGCTTCTGGTAATCGGAGAGAAAATGTTCGTACTCTTCAAAGTCTCGGCATGCAGCCCCCCCGTTGAACAGTAGGCTGTGCAGCACACCTTCCAAAACAGCGCCCTGGTGGCAGCGCGCTAGAACCCATTCATCCACACCGATGTTATAGCCCTCCATCTCATGACCGACCATGAATTTAAGCACTCCTTCCCCTGGTAGCGTATTGCATGATGTATTGTTGGTGTGCTTCCCATAATAGAGAAGCTGGTGCACATGCATATACTGCCCCTGACGGCAGGGTCCGGTACCCTTGTTATCGAAATAGAGTAAACGTTTTTTGCCTACGAACTGTGGATCGCCGGAGCTACGGCGTTGATGAAACGCCTCCACCGCACGCTCAAGGTCGGCATAGACGCCCGCCAGCGGTGCGCAGATGGCATCGCCGGTTGAGCGGCGGCCCTGCTTTATCAGCTGTTCAAGATCGTGACCTTCGCGGTAGGTATCTAGGCAGGTGTATCCCGCGCCGCGTAACACAGCGGTAAACATGCGGTTGTCCGACATGGTGGGAAAGCACAACACATCGGTATCGCGATCGATCTGTCCGGATTGGCTGATCTCGTCCAGGGAGCGGATGTCGAGCGGTTCGTCGCCACCAATCTGTAAACGCTCATGCAACCCGAGTTCGAGCTGCTTGACGTAAGTATTGACGCGGTTCTCGAGATGCGCGAGCTCCTGGATGGCCGCGTCTGACTGAATCAATAGGAACGGCCGGTGTTTCATGATCTCGGCGATTAGCGGTTGAATGATGCTGTCCGGGCCGCAACTGAACGTGGATATCTGTACCACCGGCAGCAGGTCCGGCCCGGATTCAATGCGCTGGAACAGCTCGCTCAAACGCGGATGGCGCAGACGCTGATGCAACGTACGACGCGATACCGCATCGAGAATGGTCACAATGCCGTGCGGATTGCGCCAGTAGAGGTGGTTGTACTCCTCGTTGAGCTCATGATCCAGCAGATATGAGGGCACCACCACCATTCGTTTGTCGTGCAACAGCCGACGCACATGGCTGTCGTAGATGCCCGGATTCAGGATGTACTCCCGACCCACCACAAGCGCTACTGGAATGTCATTATCCAGCGCCTCTTCTATCAGATCGGCGGCAAAATCAGCCGTCTGATCATACAGCTCATGATGATCGTTGATCGCGCCTGATATCGCCGCATGTAATCTATCCCTGTCGGGGCGGATGCCGTAATGGTTAAACACAGGTTCCAGACGGCTCTGCAGTTGGGTGCGGATGGATTCAGCGTCGAGAACGGCAAGATCGATGTTAAAAAGATGAAAACGCGCTGCGGACAGGCTCAGGCGCGCCAAATTCATCGCCACCGCGACGCCGCCCTGGTTCAGTGTGCAGGTGCGCCCAAGACTCTTACCTCCTGTCGGCAAAAACTCGATCTGAGGCGCCAGGATCAAGCCATGTGGCTGCGCGGCAAGACGCTGGAACTGGCCGACAGCGCCCATGTGTGGCGCGCAAGAGTCCACGTTGAACAGTGGTTGCGCCTCTGTGATATCGCTTTCACGTACGTTGTCCACGTACACTGGCAGGCCGAGGCGTTCAAAAAGCCGTGCGAAAAGATAAGACCATTCGGAGACACAGAAACTGCGAGGAATCACCAATCGGTTCGGTGCTTCACTGCGCGGCTGATGTCTATCGATATAATCCCAGATATCCTTGTAGGTATCACGCACTGTCTGGCCGCTGCCGCTCTTGTTTCTCTTTTTCGCCACCAACTCATTGATAGCACTGCATCCGCCGAGGGTGAGCGACAATGGTTTGCCCCTATCCGTGCTCTCCGTGCGGAAGGTCAGCTTGGTGCGGTTGCACACTGCAGTATCATCACCGCAGGCGGCACCACGACACTGGATGATACGCTTGTCGAAGCTCGATTCGAGGATCCTGGCGGTTTCGATTTCAGTTTCTCCATTTGGTGCGGTTTGTTCGAGGGTATGGACCAGTCCGAAGCATGCGCGGTGCCCCGGATTCGGTGGTACCAGTGCATAGCTTGGTGCATCCAGGAAAGTCTGCAACCGATGCGTCACCGCCACCGGCAGCGGCTCGGAAAGCATGGTCTGACCATGTAACAGCACCACAGCGTTACGTGGCAGCTCCACTTGCGACCACAAAGTGCGCGTCATGTTCTCGACTACCGCCCAGTTGGCCGACGCTAGAATCTCGTTCCGAGGTACGCCCTGCGCCTGCAGCTTACTTGCGTTTTCCATCAGAAATACGGCGCATGTGGCGTTGATCGCATGTCCCTTTGGCGCTTGGTAGGCGTCGGCGCAGGCGTCGGCCACATCCGGCATGCCGAACATAGCCGCTAGCGTGTCCATGAGGCTGCCCGTACCGGCCGAGCATTTGATATTCATGGCGTTGTTGAACAGTTCGGCCTCGCGCAGCGCAATGGTGGAGATCTTGGTATCCTCACCGCCGATATCGACTAAGATGCAAAACTCTTCGTTTACATCCTCTACTCCCTGCTTCTTTAGACGCTGCACATGTTTGCGCGCGAGCGCAATTGAGCCACGCGCATGGGCATAGTTCTCCACCAACACAGTAATACGCCCCGCAAGTTCGGGATAGATGCGCTCCAGCGCCTGTTGTACCTGATAACGCGCTGACCCGGTAATGCCGATGCCGCACACATGCATCGATTCGATTCCTGCTTTGCGTAGATCGCTAAAGATGTTTTTGATTGTTTCGATGGTGTCGCCTGCGTTGCTGTAGGCGCGTATTGCAAGCACCTTAAGTGTGTCAGCATCACTTACTAGCATCTTGGCCATTGTCGAACCTACATCGAGGCCAAAATACAAGCTGTGACCT
>JASFJY010000265.1:0-5330 GCA_050119415.1 Chromatiales bacterium
TGCATCACTGGACGCTGAACGACGCCAGGCGGCGCGCGAGAGCCTCATCCATATGCTGCTAGACCGCCACGGTACCGGCCGGGTCATGTTCCGTAATACCCGGGCCCGCATCAGTGGCTTTCCCGAACGCAGGCTCCATACCCACCCCCTGGCGACGCCCACCGCCTACGAGTTCGAACAAGACGATGCGGCGATCAAAGCCCTCCCACCCGCCTGGCGCCTGACTCCCGAACGGATCCATGCCACCCTGGGACATCCCGAATGGTGGCGTATCGACCCACGGGTCGACTGGTTGATCGACTTTCTGCGACGGTATGCCGAGAGCAAGCTGCTGCTGATCTGCGCCCATGCCGAATCGGCCATCGAGCTGCAGGAGGCGTTGCGGGTACGCTCGGGCATCAGCGCCGGCCTCTTCCATGAGGGCATGACCATTATCGAGCGTGATCGGGCCGCCGCCTGGTTCGCCGACCCGGAGGGAACTCGACTGCTGGTCTGCTCCGAGATTGGCAGCGAGGGCAGAAACTTCCAGTTCGCCCACCACCTGGTGATGTTCGACCTGCCCCCAGATCCCGATCTGCTGGAACAGCGCATCGGAAGACTCGACCGTATCGGTCAACAGCATGAGGTGGAGATCCACGTTCCCTACCTGGAGCCCGGCCCACAAGCGGTGATGCTGCAGTGGTACCGGGATGGACTCGACGCTTTCCATCATCAGGTCCAGGGTAGCGCCGAGATCAACGAAGCCCTTGGCGATTCGCTCTGGGGCCTGCTGCAGCAGTCGGCCGTGACCGCGCAGGCAACCCTGGATGAGCTGATCGACTCAACCCGCAAGCTGCACCGGATAACAGAGCAGCGGTTGCAGCAGGGACGGGACCATCTGCTGGAGCTGGGCGGTTGCCGAGAACCGCAAGCGAGCGAGTTGGTCAGGGCCCTGCGCCAGCAGGACAGCTCACCGGAGCTGAAACGCTATCTCGAGCAGCTTTTCGACAGCTATAACATCGATACCGAACCCTTGGGCAGGGGCCTGATTCTACGGCCTGGCGAGCAGGTGATCGCCGGCTCCCTGCCCGGTCTGTCTGATGACGGCGTCACCGTCACCTTCGAGCGCAGTGACGCGCTGGCCCACGAAGACCGGCAGTTCCTCACCTGGGAGCACCCCCTGGTGACCGACGCCATGGAACAGGTCGTTAAACAGCAGACCGGCAACAGTGCCGCCATCGCTGTGCGTCACCCCGAACTGAAAGGGGGCCAACTGCTGTTGGAGTCCCTGTTTGTGCTTGAAAGTCTGGCTCCCCGCCCTCTTCATGCGGAACGCTTCCTGCCCGCAACCCTGATCCGCACCCTGCTCAACCTCAAGGGGCGGCGGCTGGACGGAGAGATCGACTGCCAGACGCTAACAGAAGCGGCCCAGCCGCTGGAGCCACAACAGATGCGTCCGGTGCTGCAGACCTACCGAGCGGCGATTCAAAAACTGCTGGCACAGGCGCAAGCCGCCGCCCAGGCCGAGGTCCCCCCGCTGATCGGCGCGGCGGTGGCACGGATGATGACGGAATACACCGAGGAGATTCAGCGAATGACCGCGCTCAGGCGGCACAATCCCGGGGTACGCGAGGCCGAGATCCAACTACTGCAGGCGCAGGGCGCCGACCTGCACAAGCATCTGCAACAGGCGCGTTTGCGCCTTGACGCGGTACGCCTTGTGGTCACGTTGTAGTCTGTCGACAACGCTGCCGATACCAACCCTTCCGCATCTGAACGACGGTCCCGGCACGATCATCCTGTTCCCGGATGAAACATTCGGACTAGGCAACGAATAGCTCCGCAAGGGGAAAGGGATGTCGGATGCTGTAACCCTGTGCAAAATCGACTCCGATATCGACCAGGCGCGACAGGATCGTATTGTCTTCCACATACTCAGCAATGGTTTTCAGCCCCATGATATGGCCGATATGATTGATCGCCTCCACCATCGACTCATCGATGCGGTCCTGCAGCATATCCTTGACGAAGGTACCGTCGATCTTCAAGTACTCAACCGGCAAGTGCTTGAGGTAGCTAAAAGAGGAGAGGCCGCTGCCAAAGTCATCCAGCGCGAATTGGCAGCCGAACTGTTTTAGCGTCTGCATGAAGCGCTTGGCCGAGGAGAGGTTCGCGATCGCCGCGGTCTCCGTCACCTCGAAACAGATGAGTCCTTCAGAGAGTTTGCTATGCCTCAACAGGTCGACCACCATCTGCAGCGTCTCCTCGTGGCAGAGTGACTGACCGGAGAGATTGACGAACAGCCGTTGCCCCTCTGTAAAGACAGACGGTTGCCGGGTCACGCACTCGACCAGATGGTTCACCACCCAGCGATCGAGCGCCGGCATCAGATCGTAGCGCTCCGCGGCAGGGATGAAGGCGTTGGGCGCTACCACCCCTCCCGACTCGTCGATCATTCGAACCAGAACCTCGTAGTGACAGGGGATGCCGGCAATTGGCTCGAGGGCCTGGATCGGCTGGACATGCAGGGCGAAGCGATTCTCATCCAGTGCGCTGCGGATACGGGTCACCCATTGGGCCTCACCATGGCGCACCGCCGCCATGCTCTTCTCCGGGTGGTAGACATGGATCTGGTTGCGCCCCGCCTCCTTGGCGGCAAAGCAAGCGGTATCGGCATAGCTCAACACCTGCTGCAGACTCTGGCTCTCCTTGTCGATGGAGACCAGCCCGATGCTGATGCTCTGGGAAAACACCTTACTGGCCCAAGCGAAGCGAAAACGCTGAAACGCCAGACGGATGGCGTCGGCAATATGCTGTGCCGCATCAAGGGAACAGTTGCTCAGCAGGATGGCGAACTCGTCGCCGCCGAGGCGTGCCAGCAGGTCGCTGCCGCGGATATATTGCTTGATCAATGAGCTGGCCTGCCGCAACAGCTCGTCACCCGCCACATGCCCGCAGTTGTCGTTGACCACTTTGAAGCGGTCGATGTCAAGGTAGAGCAGGCAGTGCTTATTGCCCTCGACCTCCGACTCCCCCAGCAGCAGGGAGAGGCGGCGGTCGAACTCGGCCCGGTTGTAAAGCCGGGTGGTGGGGTCGTGGGTTGCCTGCCAGTTGAGCTGGGCCGCCAGCTTGCGCGACTGGCTGACATCTTTGAAGACCAGAACCCGCCCCTCGACCTGTCCATTTTTACCCCACAGCCGGCTGATCGTCTGCTCGATGGGAAAGGTCAGTCCCTCCCGATGCATCAGTAGTAGGGAACGACTGTCGATGTCGATGATCTCTTCATAGTCGAGCTGGCGTCTACTATCCGCAGACTCATCGTAGACCTGGTAGATATCGGCTAGAGCGCGGCCAATCATCGAGACTCCCGGACAGCCCGTCATGGTCCCCGCCGCCAGATTGGCGTATTCGATGCAACCGTCGGCGTCAAGCAAGATCACGGCATCCTCGATCGAGGCGAGCATAGCGAGGGAGCGCTGCTCGGCAATGCGGGTACGCTGAGCCTGTTCGCGCAGGGCGGTCTCGGCATCCACATCGCTGATCTGCAGCAGACAGTAACCTGGGTGCTTCGCCAGGGGGCGAACGCTGGTGCGCTTAAAGTGATTGTTCTCGCTCTTGAAATAGAGCTTATTATTGGCCAGTGCCACAGGGATAGAAGCGCCGCCAGTCGACTCATCACCGCAACCGGCGACCGACTGCACAAGCAGTGCGAACTGGGGATCGGACAATTCCGGTATGACCCTTGTGACCGGATAACCCAATACCTCATCACTCGGCTTACCGATCAGATCAGCCAAACGCCGATTCCAGGCCACCACAACCAACTCCGCATTCAACATGCAGAGTTCTACGTCACAAGCCTCGATAACCTCTTGTATATGTACGCAACCTTGTTCCGAGAGTTGCTTGGGATGAACGGCCTTAGCCGACCTCTTCCCCTGCGTCATTGCATTCCCCTTGTCAAACATCAAACATGGGTAAAATCACTCGACCCCACCTTGGCGTCGATAGCGGTAGCGGGCCAAACAGAGACCGGTTGTCCCGTCCTCCAAGAGAGTCGTTGAGTTTGTGTCAACCGAAAAAATCCGACTCATCGCACTTATGCCTGCCTATCGGCCAGGCCCGAAAAGAACTTTAGAGGCAGCTGACAAGGGCTTAGGCGAGATATTTCAAAACAGCAAAACTTCATCCTCGCGTAAGGGGCGAAATCCGCCGACAGGCAGGTCCGCATCGAGTTCCAGTGGCCCGATGGCTTCCCGATGGAGGCTCTCCACCCGATGGCCGAGCGCCGCAAGCATGCGCTTCACCTGATGGTAACGGCCTTCGGTGATGCTTAGCAGCAGTTCGTGCGACGCCGGCTGCCGCACCTCCGCCGGTCGAGTCGGTCGCCGTTCGCCCTTCAGCAGGATACCTTCGCGCAGCTGCTGCAAATCCGCTGCACTGGGGGCTGTCGCCAGACCGACCCGATAGCGCTTGGCACAGTGCCGGGAGGGCGAGACGATCCGATGGGTCCACTGCCCGTCGTCGCTGATCAAGACCAGCCCGGTGGCATCGATATCGAGGCGGCCGGCGAAGTGAAGCCCGTCGGAATTGGGTAGTTCGAGCAGATTGATGGCGGTACGATGGCTCGGGTCCTGCGTGGCGCAGACCACGCCCGGGGGCTTGTTCAACATCAGGTAGCGCGGCAAGGGCGGCTCGACCTTTTCCCCGTCCAGCACCACCGAGGCGGTGAGCGGGATTAGGCTGGACGCCCGCTTGACCGGCACGCCCTCCACCCTGACCTGTCCGGCTCTGATTGCCCGCTGGGCCTGTGAACGGGTCAAGGCTGTGGCATTGCTGAGGAAACGGTCCAGACGTATCACGGATTGTTAGTTTCAAAAAGACGAATTGTGAATTTCGAATATTGGTGACACCAACGCCAAAAGCCGTGCGTACAGCGCACACCGACAATTCATAATTCCTTGTAGAGTTCCGAGCCCTGCCGCTTGAACTCCACCGCCTTTTCATGCATGCCCTGTTTCAACGCCTCCTCCTCGCCGACACCCTGAGCGCGGGCGTAGTCGCGCACATCCTGGGTGATCTTCATGGAGCAGAAGTGGGGCCCGCACATGGAGCAGAAGTGGGCTACCTTGTGGGCCTGGTGGGGCAAAGTCTCGTCGTGGAACTCAATGGCCCGCTCGGGATCGAGGCCGAGGGCGAACTGGTCATCCCAGCGGAACTCGAAGCGGGCCTTGGACATGGCGTTATCCTGCAGCTGGGCGCCGGGGAAGCCCTTAGCCAGATCGGCGGCGTGGGCGGCAATCTTGTAGGCGATGATGCCTTCACGCACGTCGGCCTTGTTGGGCAGCCCC
>JASFJY010000266.1:0-5328 GCA_050119415.1 Chromatiales bacterium
GGAGAACCTCTTCCTGCAGAGTGGTGAGGAGGCGCTGGAAAATTTCAGACATCTGGCGCAGGTGGGGGTAACCACCGCGATGGATGATTTCGGCACCGGCTACTCGTCGCTGGCCTATGTCAAGCGCTTTCCGCTAAACTTTTTAAAGATCGATCGCACCTTTGTCGACGGCTTGCCTGATGATGCCGACGATCGCTCTTTGACCGAAGTCATTGTCCTCATGGGACACCGACTCGGTATCTCCATCATCGCCGAGGGTGTGGAGACGCAGGCGCAGCTCGACTATCTGCAGTCGATAAACGTTGATTACGCCCAGGGTTTCCATATTGCCGAGCCGATGAATCAGAAGACCTTCAAGCGCTACCTGAGGGACAATGCGCGCCCGGCCGGCCAGTAATCGGTCGCGATACCTTCTCCAAGATCGGCTTCAACAAGACGCTGACGCACCTCCAGCAGTCGCTCCAACAGTTCCGGCTCGGCCTTGGCATAGGCCTCGGCATCAGGCACCCGTCTGACCACGACGCCAAGCAGTTCGGTAATGGCGTTACCGATGGAATTCTGACTGATGGTGACGACCAGCTTGCCTTCGTCGTTACGATAGATCAGCTGCTTGAACGCCGGCTGCCAACGAATCGAGTTTGCGTACTTGGCATCCACGATGCATCGCTCCCGCACCTTTTTCGCGGTACCAAGAAAATCGTTATTGAAGAGCAGGATGCTCTTGACCTGCTCGGCAAAGTAGACATCCTTCGGCATCGGCGCGTTGCGGGTCGAGACCTGACTGAAGAAGGTGCGATAGAAATCTATGAACCCTTCGAGAATGGCGTCGTATTCATGCCAGAAGCGGATGTTACGCAGGGCTGCCGCGCCGCCGCGAATCTCCCAGCAGGGCAGCCCTTGGGGATAGCCGGTCAGGGCGATGCGCGAGGCCTCTGAGTCGATCGGTTTCAACACTTTGAGCTCGAGCGCACTGTCGAAAAACTCCCTATAAACGTCCCGCATATAGGATTGGAACAGGCTATGCTGCCCACCGTCGGTAAGATTGGGATTCTTGGGATCGGCCAGGTCGGCCTGCCGCAGCGCATCCATGGGAAAGACCATAAAATGGTTATGCAGCATGCGGATACTGGGCACACCCGGCGAGGTCAGCGGCCAGGTGGCGTCGAGGCTGGCTTCCCCCGCTAGCAGCAGGTGTTCCTGTGGATCAGGATAGCACTCCAGCATATAGTCGATGATGATTTGATTCATCCGGTTCCAAACATGCTTCACTTCCCGCGGCACCTGGGTACGGCGCACCGGGCGTCCCAGCGGATTGAGCACTGCCTTGGAGGTGTTGTAGATGATGGAAGTGTCGAACAGGTTGCTGTGGCCCAACGCCTTGCGGTAGAGCAGCAGGTTCTCCGGATTCATCAACAGCCCGTTGTTGTGCACTAGATCGTTGAGATTCTCGGTGCTGTTGAAGAATTCGTTCGGCTTCATCCCCTCGGGCACATCGAGCGGGATGGGCCGGAAAGGGGTGATTATCTCGCGCGGGCCGTACTCCATAAAAATGCCTCCTGAGCATGAAGTGCGTGGAACAGCTTATGCCGCAGGTACCTACCCTAAACAGGGGGCGATGTGAAAGCAAGTCGGTTTGAGCTTGTCAGGAACCACTACATTGGGAAAAACAGGTCGCGTTGCGCTAAGCCGCACCTTTAGTCTGTCAAACGTTTTTCAAGGAGACTGTGAGGGACATCTCCTCAGATGATCTTATTAACCCGGCAACATACTATTGCCCGCGAACCAGATCACGGCCGAACTTGAGGAAAAATTCCTGTTTTTGACAACGATGAGTGAGTGTATGGGTTGATATTACCTAATTTATTGCTAAATATTCATTAATAGCTGTCGCATATTTTTTCCGTTCCGCGCCAGTTCGGCCGCCAGGGCCAACCATGGATAGCTACAGGCTACGAAGCGAAAACATATTCAAAAATTGATCATCTCAATCAAGCCCGATGCCAGATCAGGCCTGAACCACTTCGGATGAATCATCGTATTCATTTAAGATTCCAACCATAGTAGTTGCAGCAGGATGATGTTGCAATGCCAGCCCGGAGTCTATGAGCCCATAATCAGTTATGAGACGCTTTATGCTAGATGAACGAGCAAGAAGATCACTGACCTCTTCTACAGGCACGGGTCTGCTTATAAGATATCCTTGTATTTCATCACAATGCAGATCTTGCAGAAAGCGCAGCTGTTCGTCTGTTTCTACCCCTTCTGCAACCACTTTAAGCCCTAGACTATGCGCCATGGCAATAATTGCACTTACAAGTGCCGCATCGTTTTTTGCTGTTGTAAATTCTGTTATAAAAGATCGATCAATTTTTACCTTACTGAGTGTAAAACGTTTAAGATAGCTCAATGATGAGTATCCCGTGCCAAAATCGTCTATCGATATACTCAAACCAGCTTTTTGAAGCTGATCTAAAATAGTTACCGCAGTATCCATATTTTGCATCACAGCTGTTTCTGTTATTTCTATTTCAATTGAGTTACCTGGTAGCTCATATTTTTCAATTATCTTAATAATCGAATCACCAAGCTCTGTATTTCTAAACTCTACTGCTGAAATATTAATTGAAACGGGCACTATGCCGTAACCAATCTCCATCCAATGCAGGATCTGTTTACATACCGTGTGAATAAGCCAATGACTGATATCCGAAATTAACCCGTTGTGCTCTGCAATCGGAATAAACTCATTTGGCGGAACGAGCCCAATTCTAGGATGCCGCCATCTTATCAAGGCCTCCATCCCAAGGATATCGCCAGTCTTTAAATCCACCTTTGGTTGGTAATACACTACAAATTCATCTCGCTGCAGTGCATGATGCAGCTCAACCTCCATGTGTATTCGGTTTATTGACAACTGATTGATTTCATGCGAGTAAAAATGAAAATTATTCCTGCCTGAGAGTTTTTCAGACTCATGCAAAGCACTACTGGCATGCTTAATCAGGGTTTCTGAATCACCACCATCTAGTGGGAACATGCTTACACCTACGTTCATGCCAATAAATACTTCAGTTCCATCAACGGTGATAGGTTGATTAGCGATACTAAATATTCTCTGCAATATTGGCGCAACAATTTCGCTGTCAGCCAAATCGGTTAGTAAAACAACAATCTCCTTACTAAGTAAGGACACACTGTATAACAGCTCATTATTTTCTATTACCGACACAGTATCAGTGTTACGCATTATCTCCTTGACACGCCCCACTATGGTCACCAGGAGCTTCTCGCCAGATGCGTATCCCATGGTATCACTGATGTGCTTAAGCGCAGGCGCATCTAAAACCATAACAGCGACATGAGTATTAAATCGTTTTGCTCGATTAATTGCCTGATCGATACGATCTAATATTATTAGACGGCTTGGTAAGCATACTTCATCTTCATGTGATGTCGAATCGCTATCTATGCGTTGCGATTCAGAACGCAATTGAGATACGTTTTTCTCACAATATGGCTCAGTAGTAGGCGTTACATCTTCCTTGCAAGATAGTTCAGATGTAACGAACGAAGAATCATCCCTGCTACTTATATCAGCATCCATTTCGCCAGCATAGTCTGATTCAGGCATCGGCTCTGACAAACCATCCAGTAATTCACTGGACCATGAAATCACCCTATTGCGACCTCTTTCCTTTGCTTGATACAATGCTTGATCTGCCTGCTCAATCAGTTGATTATGAGTTTTCGCTCCGTTAACCAGAGATGCAACGCCAAAACTTGATGTGATTCTGCAGGCGCTTGTGAACCGCACATCCTCTCCATTTTGAATTACAGATCTCATTCGCTCAGCCACTTTGCATGCAACTCCTTTATTTGCTCCTGGAAGAACAACACAGAATTCTTCACCTCCCAGTCTTCCCACAAGATCATTAGAACGCGAAAACTCATTTAGCAGACCAGCCAGATACTTTATAACCTTATCGCCAGTGGCGTGACCAAATCTGTCATTAATGGATTTGAAGTGATCTATATCCACCATGATACAACTTAGTTCGGCGTCTTCTTCAACAGCCTCTTTGAAGAGGACTTCAAAACCTTTAAAAAATGAACGCCTATTCATAGCTCCCGTTAGCGGATCACGCGTAGCAAGAACCTGCAATTCTTGATTTTGACGCATTATTTCTTTCCGGCTTTTATTTAGTTTTTCCAGTGTGCGCCTTAATTCATCATTTGTAGCTTCTATTTCTGTAATATCGTCAAATGTAATCAAAGCCCCTCTGATTCTGCCGGATGGCGACTTGATAGGAGATGTGTTGACATTAAAAATACATGTTTTGCTGGCCTTTGATATTAACTTTATTGTCACACCTTTAATAACATCACCTTCATTCAATAGTTCATCCCATGGCAAATCAACATACTTATCATTTGTCACTGAATCCAGCCAGCCCAAACCAGCGCTATCTTTGCCTACTAATTCAGTAGAAGGCATGCCCAATTTATTTGCAAAATTTTTGTTTGCAAATACGATATAGCCTTTCTGATCAACTATCATCAGGCCTTCTGACAACGCATCCAGAGCATGCCTTACACGCTCCGGAATCACCTCGTCAGGGTTTAATTCACGCATAGTTCTTCTCAAAAACACCACATAGGCAATAAATCCCGATACGGCAATAAATATAATCGCTTTACCAAATGAATTATTTAGCGAGGATAGTAAATTGTCAGTCACAAGCTGCTTAAAAGTAAGCTCGACACTACCCCATCTTTCAGATCCACTAAAAAGCGGTACAATTACATGCGTCGTTGTTGATTTGTCTCCCGAAAACCCTTTCCAGTGTTTATCATGTTCGCCATGTTGATAAATGGTCTTATTTTCACCTCTCTTGAGAGCTGCCGAAATTACCTCCTCGTTTCGCTCTACTACCGATCCAAGTAATTCCTCTATTTTACTCAAATTAATCTCTGTAATTTCCGAAGACAACTGAATCGCCAATGACTCTGCAATAATTTTTCTAGACTTAAGTTCGGCATTCATGGTATTCGGCACAAAACCAAGAAGATCCGCAATCAATAATATTGCGACCGTCAGCATTACCAAGCCGAAACTTATTCTTGAAAGAGGTGAGCTTATTAACTTAACAGTCATGAATTATACCCAGAGTCAATCTGATCGCTTCTGACTAAATATTTCTTCAACCTTGGAATCCGATTTATCTTCGGCAGATTCATTTACAGCCCTATCCTTGTCATTCTTCGTCTTGGATGTACCCAATATCGGCAGTGGATCAAAATGTTTCCACATAGGAAGAACAGACATAA
>JASFJY010000267.1:0-5323 GCA_050119415.1 Chromatiales bacterium
TCTCCTTGCCGGTGACCAGGAACTTGGCCACCAATAAGGATTGCAGGTTCTGCTGATCGAGCCAGCTGCGATAATCGAGCCTGACGGGATAGATCAACTCCGCCTTCTTGTAGGGCTCGGTGGTCAACTGCATATGCGTAAAGTAGGCCGATTGATCGGCCACCTCCTCCATCGCCGGCCCGACACTGAGGGTCAAGTTGGCGATATCGAGTTCCACGAAGCCGGTTACCAGCCCACGGAATCTCAGGGTATAGTCGAGGGATTCACCCAGATCGGGGGCGGCAAGGATGCGCTCCATGGGCATCAGCGGCAGGAGCAGGAGCAGCAGCAGGGTTTCTATTCGCAGATTCTTCACAGTATCACTATCCCTCTATCCAGCTTGGCTATAATCTATGCGGCCTTTTTGGCACGGTTTTCGCATTATAATTCAAAATGACTGAATCGCAGCTGAATCAGTCAATATTTCGTCAGTCAGGAGTCATCATCATGGTAAGCCCTATCAACGGCGACAAATCCATTACAGCCTCGACCGAGCGTACTGGGGAATCGGCGAAAAACAGCCGCAGCGAACAGGCCGCCATCTCGCCTTCGACCTCCCAGGAGCGAAAGACCGCCGTAACGTTAGACTCAACCCTGGAGGTGGACAACGCCCGCCAGCTCTATGACCTGGAGAGCCAGCCCTCCCGTGTCTCAGCAGCGCAGATCAATACACCGGATGAAGCCCGCTCTCTGCTGGGCCAGATACTGGAGCAGTTCAGCAATGAACCCGAACAGGCGATGCTATCCCAGGGATCCCGTGCCGAATCACCCTTGGCCAGCCTGCTGCAAAACGCTCCCGGATGAAACATTGGGCCTAGCATTTTTGACGTGCTAACGGACGGCGGGTTCAAGCCGGTTCTGCGCCATATCCTCGCGCAGCCTGGCGATCTCCTGTGCCGGACCGATGACAACCAGCAGATCGCCGGCATCCATCAGGTGTGTGACACCGCTGTTGCTGAAAATCAGATTCCGCCCCAGCTCCAGGTCCACCACCCCCATGACGATAAGGTTGTAGCGCTCGGCCAGTTGCAGCGCCTCAAGCGGCGCGCCTGAAAGGTTGGATTGAGCCGGTATTTCTATCTCGGCGATATCCACGTGCTTGCCGAAGACGGTGGACTCCAGCATATTCACCAGATAGGGCCGTACGATCAATTCATGCACCCGATAGCCGCTGATCTCGAAGGGATCGATCACCTTGCTGGCTCCCGCCGTGATCAGCTTGGCGCCGGAGGTGACCGATTCACACACACAGATGATCTTGAGGTGTGGATCCAGCGCCCTGGCTGAAAGGGTCAGAAAGAGGTTCTGCGGCTCCTCGGAAAAGAGACAGAAGATGGTTTCAACCCAATTGCCGATGCCCGCCTGACACAGTTTATCGTCGTCGGTATGATCAAGCAGATCCGCATCCAGCCCCTTGGCCAACATATTGGCCACATCATCGGCGTCGTTGCTGAAAAGGCAGGCATCGATACCCCGCTCCTTCAGCTGCGTAGCCACCTCGTGCCCCATGGCACCACAACCGAAAATCAGCGTCTTCCAGCGGGTCACAAGCGCACCTCCTCATGGATAATGCCCCCTTCAAGGCGCCAGGAAGGGGCTGGCTGACAGGGCCTGTCAGCTCTCGTTTCTCCGCTGGGCCACGCCTTGAGCTGGCGTTTTTCGGGGGCCCTGAACGGTACAGAATCTATGACGAGGTACACTAGAGTCTGCCCCCCAGCAGCATGTCGCGGAAATGAACCATGCTGTATTGATGGCCGAAGAGCACCAGCAGGTCCTCTGCCTGAAATCTGAAAGCGGCGCTCGGATTGAAGTAGAAACAGCCATCCAGCAAGCTGTAACAGGTTGCGCCCTCGACCTCATCGCATTGCCCCGCGCGGATCACGCCGAAGGGTATCAGCCGAAGACGGTGAAAATCGATACTGTCCATGCGCCTTCCGTCCATCACCGAGCCCTGCTTGATACGTACGGCCTCCATGCCCTCCTCCGATTGGCCGGTCAACAGACCGTAGATAGCCTCGAAAGCCACCGGCTGCCCCGCGTATTCGGCGGCGATCAGACCGACCACCTGGTTGGGGGCGACACAGTGAGACGCACCGGCACGATAGAGTTTAGTGATATTCTCACGATGGTTGGCGCGGGAGATGATCTCTACCTGCGGGTTGAACTGCCTGGCGGTAAGGGTGATATAAACATTGACCACATCGTCGCCGGTGAGGCAAAGCAGACGTCGGATACGGCTCTCAATACCCAAATTCAACAACAGTTCATTGTCCTCGCCATCACCGTGGACCGCCAGAAAACCTCGCTGCCGGGCCAGCTCGACCCGCTCATCATCCGTATCGACCAGCACGAAGTTGCGCTTGTCGCGCGAGAGCCGCTCGGCCAGCACTTCGCCGACACGTCCGTAGCCGCAGATCAGCGTATCCACACTTTTCCTTTCCGACTCGGAAAAGACCCGATGGGTGCGGATTTCACCGATCTTCTCACCGAAGGCAGAGACAATGATCGAGGTGAAGAAGGAGATCACGCCCAAGCCGGCGATGATCAGCGTCAACGCCACCACCCGGCCTTCGGGGGTCTGCGGCGTGATGTCACCGTAGCCGACGGTGGACATGGTGACCATCGCCCAATAGATGCTGTCAAAAAAGCTGTCGACCTGGTGGCCGCGCTGATCGGTCTCGAAAAAAAACAGGGCGGTGGCCGCGGTGAAGGTGATAAAGGCCATGATGATGAAAAGCGTGAAGAGTTCGATACGCTTTTCCGAAACCACTTTGACGAATTCGGTGATACTGCGGGTATAACGAAACAGCTTGAAGATGCGGAACAGGAGAAAGATGCGCAGAAAACGCAGCGGCCGGTAGCTGGGAATGATGGCCAACAGATCGATGATCGCCAACGGTTGTACCATGTAGCGCAACTTGGCCAGCAGCGCCTGCCGCAGGGCCGGCCAGACACGGAAGGGCTCATTGACGAACTCCGCCCGCTCATAGATCTGGATAACCACCTTGTGGCTGTCGTTGAATATCCAGAAGCGCAGCAGATATTCAAAAATAAAAACCGTTACCGCGACCTTTTCGAACAGGTCGCTGAAAAGCCCCAGATCGTGTTTCACCTCATAGATCAGGAGCCATACGCTGGAGAGCACCAGGGTGATCATAAAGATGTCGAAATAGGGCCGGATCGGCGCCTTGGGATTCTCCAGCAGATCGTAGAGCCGCCGCTTGAGCCGCGCATAGCCGGCCGATGCCGCCATGTCGTAACAGAGTTTGATCACTCGCTGGGAGAAGGCCATATCATCTTGGCGGGGTCAAAAAGCCGCACAATGTCGCAATACCACCTTTATCGGCAAAATCTCACAACCCTTCAGTCATCGAGCGACTGCGGGTGCACTCAGCAGCTCAATGCGCTCGATGCCGGACACACTGACTTCCCTACCTTCCAACGTCACAAAGCGTCGCTCCTCCACATCCATTCGGCGCGCCTGATACTGGATGGATTCTCCGGTCTGGGTATTGACCACATTGACCGTCACCACCCGATAACGATCCTGCCACTCGGCATAGAGGAATAGGCCACTGCCAAGAATCATGATCACCATCAGCAAATACCCTCCCCATTTCCAGGGATTGACGCCGGGTGCGGGCAGCGACTCCAGACGGGGTTGGCTGGCCACCGAGCTGATTCTCTTCTGTCGGTTACGCAATACCAACCAGGCAATCAGGATGACACCGAGGGTAAGGAGCAGCTTGCTAATCATGGCAGGTCACCCTACCACGCAACAACACCAACGCCAATCGTTGAGTGGGCCTTGTCCCGGATAGGAGTGTCGATTTACTATCCCGAGATGTGGCATAGAAATCTACTTATTCTGATTCTCAGTCTGTGGCTTGTAATAGGCTGCAGCGAACCGAATCCGCCGACCATCAATATCCACCGGGCCGTGCAGGTCGGTGATCTGAATCAGCTCGAGCGCAACCTCTACTGGGGCTCGGATGTCAATGAGAAGGGGCCAGACGGCCTCACGCCTCTGCATACCGCGGCACAGAAGGGGAGCCTGGTGATGAGCCGAATATTGGTGACCCATGGCGCCGATCTCACCGCCCTCGATCCCCAGGGCCACACCCCGTTGGTCAAGGCCCTGATCGCCCGCAATCCCCTGCTTGCGGACTATCTGGCCAAACAGGGCGCCGGACTTGACGCCAACGCCATACTGCACGAGACTGCGCGCCTCGGCAGTGCCGACCGGGATGTGATCGATTTCCTAGTCAAACAGGGTGCCAACATCGACTTTCAGGACGAGGAGGGCGATACCCCCTTACATACCGCGGTTCGCCAGAATCAACGGGTGGTGGTGAAGTATCTATTGATCAAAGGTGCCCGCCTTGATCTGGTCAACCGCAACGGCGAGACCCCGCTGGGCTTGGCCATGGTCCTGCAGCACGACGACATCGCGCGCCTGTTGAGACAGTTTGGCGCCCCTGAGCACCGCTAACTTGACCATAATCAGACAAACTCAAAGAGAAAACGGACCACCCATGGCATCAACACCAGAAGAACTGAGCATCAGCTACACAGAGGACGGCACCGAAGTCGTCAAGGAACTGGACAAGGTCATCCTTACCAAGGGGGCCTGGACCACCATCCTCTTCCGTTATCAGGAGTGGGACAGAGCCAAGGGCACCTACGGCCCCGACAAATACTCCATCCGTCGCTATCAGAAACGCAGTGGCGAGTACCTGCCCAAGAGTAAGTTCAACATCTCCAGTAAGGATCAGGCCAAGGCCATTATCGAGGCACTGCAGGCCTGGACCGCCTAACCCGAATGATTCACCCGGTCTTGCCTTTGTAGGCCGGGTTAGCGCAGCGCAACCCGACACTGCATGTGAATGCGACCTCAGGCGTCGGGTTACGCTGCGCTAACCCGACCTACATAGACTGTTTGCGTGAATTCGCGGTTACATTAATCGGCAAAAGCCTTGCTCCACCGGCCAATCCCGACCGCTCACTCCGGGCCGATCTCCTCGGCCCAGGCCAACAGTTTGGTGATCAGCGCCTGTTTGTCGGGCGGTAACTGTGGATCGGACTCTAAACGATCGAGCGTTGCCAGATAGTCGTCCAAGGTGATGCTGCCGCCGCCGTCGGACTCCAGAAGTCGAGCGCGACGATACTCCTCCCAGCGCTCCCGCTCGGTCTCGTTGAGGCTCTCCGGCCAGTTTCTCGCCCGGTAGCGAAACAGCATCTCGGGTAGACGGGGATCGTCGAAGACCGCCGGGAAGTCATGCAA
>JASFJY010000268.1:0-5315 GCA_050119415.1 Chromatiales bacterium
ACGACGATTCTGTCACTCATTTTTCTCGTCTCCTAATCGGCCGGGTTTACGCTTTATCCTCGACCAGATGTTCCGCGATCATCTCGGTGAGACCGACCACCGGGATCTCCAGCTTGTACTCTTCCAGACCCTCTTCCATAACAAGCCGGCAGTTGGCGCAGGCGGTCACCAGGGTATCGACCTTGAGTTCCTCCAATTGGGCGGTCTTCCGTTTGAAGACCTTCAGCCTCAATGCCTCGGCCCGTTCAATGGCACTGACGCCGCCACCGCCGCCGCAACACCAGTTCATCTCCCGATGATCCTGCATATCGACGAAGTTGCTGGCGACCGAGCGCAACAGGTTACGCGGCGGTTCCAGCACGCCCCCCTTGCGCACGATCTGACAGGGGTCGTGGAAGGTCAGGCGGGCCTCTTCCACGCCCTCGGTCTTGAGGCGGCCGCCGGCGCGCAGTTCATCAAGCAGTTCGAGGATATGCACCACCTTGAAATTATAGGGCCGGCCGATCAGGTTGGGGCCCTCCCAGCGAATGGCGGTATAGGCGTGGCCGCACTCGGGACTGATCACAAACTTCACCTTGAGCTTCTCGGCGGCGCTCACCACCCGGTTGACCAGCTCGCGGGCGATATCGGACGAGCCGATCTGAATGCCCGAGTTGGTGGCCTCGAAGGCCTCGGAGCTGATGGTCCAGCTGACGCCCGTCTGCTTGAAGATACGGGCCAGGGCCTCGAGGTATTCGGGGAAGTTGATGATCTCCATGGAGGAGAGCAGCGCCATATAGTCGGCCCCCTCCACATCGACCGGAACCTGCAATCCGGTATCCGCCTCCACATGTTTGATCTGCGCCTGCAGGGCGTGATACTTGACCCCCATCGGGCTGCCGATGGTGACGGCGCGGCGACTGGCGTCCTTGATCCCGTCAGGCGCATAGCCCGCCGCCACAAACCCCTCGCGGGCGCGGCGGATCATGTAACTGATATCGTTACCGACCGGACAGACCATGGAGCAGCGGCCGCACAGGGTGCAACCGTCATAGATCAGCTCCTCCCACTGCGCCAGCAGCTCGTCGGTGACCGGCTTGCTCAGGCCCAGTAGCGACTTCAGCTTACCGAAGAGGGTGTACTCCTGCTCCCAGACCCGACGGAAGGGCTCCAGCTTATTGATAGGGGTGTACTTCGGATCACCCGTCTCCGTGTAGAAGAGACAGGCTTCGGCGCACATGCCGCAGTTGACACAGCTGGAGAAGAACGAGGCGATCGGCGCGTTCATCTCTTCACGGAAGGCATTCAGACCTCTTTCAAGGGATGCACCACTCATGATTGAACTCCTCTGCGACCGGCCATGGCACCGTTGTACCAGCGTGCGATGATGAAGGTGAAGGCGTGCATCAGTTTGGTGAAGGGGAAGACCACCAGCAACAGCTCGACACTGAGGATGTGTAAACCAAGCACCAGGGGATAGGGATCGATCATCCGGTGATAGGCCAGGTAACCCGTTAGCATCGGCAGGAAGGTGACCAGCCAGGTGAGATAGTCCTCCGGCCCGCTGAGGAAACGCTTCACCGGATGGTTCAGACGGCTGAAGAGCATGGCCAACAGGGTCACGATGGTGACCGCGGCAACCGCATCGACCAGGTTGCTCGGCAATCCCGGCCATGTCAGGCCTACCATACTATTGATCAACTCGATGTGCGGCACGAAGAGAAACAGGCTGATGAAGAAGCCGATGTGCCAAACATAACCGCCGATCACAGTGAAGGACGAACGCTTCATTGAACCCGGCTCCGGTAAGGTCCGTGTGAAAAGCGTGCGCATACCGGGCCCCATTTCGCTACCTCGGGCCTCGGCCAGATCGGGCTTGCGTCCAAGCACCAGCACCTCGAGCAAGCGGATGATCACGCCGATGATAAAGATGACCAGGGCGATATCGAAGCCCGGCCCCCTGACCCAGAGAAGGAAGTCTGTAGGTGTGCTCATTATGTTCTATCCAAGTCGTCGATGGTCACTTTTTCATGCGTCGTCTCCGCGCTCGCGCGCTTGCTGCGATTCAACGCGCCGGCGGCGGCACCCAGGGCGACACCGGCGGCCGCCACCACACCGACACTGCGGGTGATGTCGCTGTCCGGAATCGAAAGCGCATTGTAGAAACCGCCGGCATCCCAGAAATCAGGCTCCGAGCAACCCAAACAACCGTGCCCCGACTCGACCGGCCAACTGGCGCCCTGGTTCCAGCGGGTGGTGGCGCAGGCGTTGTAGGTCATCGGCCCTTTGCAGCCGAGGCGATAGAGACACCAACCCTTGCGCGCCCCTTCGTCGTCGAAGGTCTCGGCGAACAATCCCTTGTCATAGAAGGGCCTGCGGTAACAGCGGTCGTGGATACTCTGACCGAAAAAGACCTTTGGACGCCCCAGATTATCAAGTTCGGGTAGCGCACCGAAGGTCAGGAAGTGGGCCAGCACACCGGAGATGACGGTGGGAATCGGCGGACAACCGGAGACATTCACCACCGGCTTGTCCTTGACGATGTCGGAGACCGAGACGGCCCCCGTGGGATTGGGCTGGGCATGGGGCAGACCACCGAAGGCGGCGCAGGTACCGACCGCCACCACCGCGGCAGCCCCCTTCACCGTCTCCTCCAACATCTGCAGATTGCTGATGCCGGCGATGGTGGAGAAGCCGGGATTGGCCAACGGGATGGAGCCGTCCACCACCACCAGGTAGTGACCCTCGTTCTCGTGCATGGCCGCTTCGCGGGCCGCCTCCGCGGCGGCGCCTGAGGCTACCTGCAGGGTGTGGTGATAATCGAGGGAGATATGGTCGAAAATCAGGTTCTCGACTGTCGGCGAATGGCTGCGGGTCAATGACTCTGTACAGCCGGTGCACTCCTGGAAGGAGAGCCAGATCACCGAAGGCCGCTTCGCCTGTTCCAACGCCGCGGCGATCGCCGGTACCAGGGTCGGCGGCAACGCCATCAACGATGCGGTGGCGGTACAGAATTTGAGAAATCCGCGGCGAGAGACGCCCCTTTCGCGCAGACGCTCTGCCAGTGTTTTTGTGAAGCGCTTTTGTTCTTCAGCCATCACTACTCCTCCCGTTTACCGGTCAGCGACCGGTGGTCTCGGTAGCACTTGGATTAAGCCAATCTTTAAGCCGCTCGATCGCGTCGCTCACATCCTCTTTCTGCGCCAACAGGATCGATGGAACCGGGGAGACCTCTATCTGCAGGGCAATGCGCTGATCGTCCGCATTGCGATGATCGATCAACCAGACACCGCTGTAGGCGGTCTCGTGGATCAGGCTGCGGCCGAGGGTGTTTAATTCGATCTTGATCTCCCCGATGCCCAGCTGGCTCAACAGCTCTTTTTCGTCAGCGGGTCCGAAGGGTATGGCGTGCAGATCAATGAGGGTCGACTCGCCGGCATCGGCCAGTCGGCACAGGGCATGAAGGATCTCATGTATGATGGGGGTCGCGTTTGAGTGATCTAGCGACAAACCATCAGTCGCTTCTACTCGGACTGCGATGTCCTGCAATTTTTGCATGATAAACACCGTCCTAGAGAGCTGTAATAGAAGAATATCGATATTTTCTGAATTAGGTACTGATCTGGGTCATTGAAGTGCGAAGTTGTGGTTAGTTTTTATCAATTGTCATTGTGTTTTTGTTTTTGAGCATGAGGTTCCTTAATTATTACCCAACACCTTGGCCCAGCTTTCAAGTATATAAAGTATTTCACCAATGCCTTGCTCAATGGCCGGTACCACTGCTTCACTCGGTTGTTCCCCCCACTCCAAGGATGCCGGTTCGATACCAATCAGGCAGCGCAATTCGGGCAGACTCTCCGACAGCCTGGCTATATCCAGCAGGTCGCTCAGACTGACTTCATGCACACTGGCCCGACTGCCCGAGAGATATCGATCCATCTCCTCGTTATGGAAGACTTTGAGCGTTCCCGGCGGACTCTCCATGCGCGCGGCATCGACCACAATCAGGCCATCGGCCCGGGCGATGGGCTCCGCCAGGGTAAAACTGAGGGTGCCGCCGTCCATATACTCAACGCCCCCCAACTCCCCTACCTGCCGGCGCATGCGCTCGATCAGATGCACACCAATTCCCTCGTCGCTGAGCAGGGTATTGCCGATGCCGAGAATGAGCACTTTGTGGATTGACAAATGGCCTCTCCTTGCGAGAATTGTAACTATTCTGATCGTTTAAAGGTTACACCAATGTGTCTCGGCATACCCATGCAAATCAAGGAGATCAATGGCTTCACCGCCCGCTGCGAGGCCAAGGGCATCGAACGCGAGGTGAGTCTCTTCATGCTGCAGCACGAGGAGCTGCAGCCGGACGATTACGTTGTGGTGCATGTGGGCTATGCGATTCAGAAGGTCACGCCACAGGCGGCGAGATCCGCCTGGGAGATCTTTGACGAGATGCTGAGCCAACCGGATGCATGAGCTATCCGTCTGCCAGGCGATGATGGCGCAGGTCGAGGAGATCGCCGCGCGCGAGGGTGCCAGCGCCGTTAGCGCCATCGTTGTCCGCATCGGGCCCCTCTCCGGCGTGGTGCCCGATTTGCTGCAGCAGGCCTTCACCATCGCCCGTGCAGGCACCCTCGCCACCGCGGCTGAGCTGATCACCGAGCTGCAACCGATACGCATCCGCTGCCTCGAATGCGATGCGGAATCTGAGGTCCAACCCAACCGGCTGCTGTGCGGCGCCTGCGGCAGTTATCGCACCCAGGTCATCAGCGGCGACGAACTGCTACTGGCCAGCGTCGAACTCGATATCGCGGACAGTCCCGCGAACGCGCCGGTATAATGCGGTCACTCCATTTTCAATTCACCATAGGATCGCCCCGGCGGTTCGAACCCAGGAGCCACACCAATGTGCGATACATGCGGTTGCAACGTCACTCAAGGTAATCAGCATCTTATCCGGGAGGGTGGCAAGCACGCCCACACTGCCGACGGCAAGGTCGCTGTTGAGGTGCTGCAAAACCTGTTGAGCGAGAACGACCACCAGGCGGCCCATAACCGGGAGCATTTCGATGCCCATCAGGTCCTGGCCATCAATCTCATGTCCTCCCCCGGCAGCGGTAAGACCCGGCTGTTGGAGCGCACCATCGACGCCTTACAAGGTAGATACCGCATCGGCGTAGTAGAGGGCGATCTGGAGACCGAGAACGACGCCGAGCGCATCCGCGCCAAGGGGGTTGCCGCCATCCAGATCACCACCGGCACCGCCTGCCATCTCGATGCCCACATGATTCACCAGGCCCTACACGGGATGAAGCTCGATGAGCTGGATATCCTCTTTA
>JASFJY010000269.1:0-5312 GCA_050119415.1 Chromatiales bacterium
CGGGCAAAGGAAAAGAGGCAAAAATACCCACTGAAGTGATCATTTCCGAGACGCAAGAGGTGGCATTTGCCAATCAGGGATTTATCCCTCTTAGCTACTACAAGAACAGTGATTTTGCCTGTTTTTTCTCGGCAAATTCAAGTCAAAAGCCGGCAGAATATTCAACAGTCGATGCCACAGCCAACAGTCGTATTAACTCACGCTTACCCTATATTTTCCTGGTCTCGAGAATTTCACATTATCTTAAAGTCCTACAGAGGGAGAATATAGGTTCGAGTAAGACGCGCCAAGAGTTAGAAAACGAGCTTAATGATTGGTTGCAGGGTCTAGTGACAAAAATGACAAATCCAGATGAGGCTCTTATTGCCACACATCCATTGCGAAACGCAGAAATCTACGTGGAAGAGATACCCGAGAACCCAGGATACTATCGCGTAAGTCTGTTCGTGATGCCCCATTTTCAAATCGAAGGTATAGATGTACGCTTGTCGCTGGTAGCCAAGATGCCGTCTATGCAAAACTGAGACTGTAAAAAGTCTCAAACAACAGGCGTTTATTAATTGTATAAGCGTTTTTTTACACTTGGAACTAAAACTTATGGAGAAGTAAATGGCAATACCTGCATATATGTGGATTAAAGATGATCAAGGTGCTCCGATTGACGGTGCGGTGACTGTAGCAGGCAGACAAGGAAGCGTTGAAGTTCTCCACTTTGATCATGAAATTCGAATTCCTACGGATTCCGATACAGGTGCTTTGACAGGGACGCGCAAACATGAGCCGTTTAAAATAACAAAAAGTTATGACAGCTCGTCACCCTATCTTTACAAGGCTTGCAGCAACGGACAGACCTTAAAAGAACTTGAACTTCGCTGGTATCGAATCGACGACACCGGCACCGAGCGCGAGTACTTCCGTCATAGACTAGAGGATGTGAAAATCACCAGCGTTAGCCCGACCATGCACAACGTTAAGGATATCGACAAGGAGCGTTATCCGCACCTTGAGGAGGTCTCCATGCGTTACGGGCGCATTACTTGGACATACGTGGATGGCAATATCGAATTCACTGATTCCTGGAACGACGGTAGATAAAGTAAAATTGGCGGGGTTGTCAACCCCGCCAATGCTTACATGTCGTTTAGTAAGCGATACTAAAATCTATCAGCAACAGACGAGTCGATTACAAATGTACGGGCTTTTTGAAGTCTTTACCCAGCAGTGGTTAGATGGCACATCGATTTACAATATCGGTGAAGAGGGTGCACTCATAAGGAGTATTCAAGATCACCTCTCGAGGCTGCTAAATGCGAGACAGGGGGTGTTGGTCCATCTTCCTGACTATGGGCTGCCAGATACCACACAGTTTTATGGCGATATTCAATTTGCAACCGAAAAAATGCAAGCAGCAATTGCGCAGTCAATCGATAAGTATGAGCCACGACTCAGTAATGTAGAGATCGTAAAACTTGAGCAGAATAGAGACCAAGCCATACTGATTTTTGAAATTCATGCGACGCTCCCAAGTGGTGAAAAAGCCGCCTTTAAAACCTATCTGACGAGTGAAGGAACAGCAAAAGTCATCCACAGAAAAGAACATGCGTAATAAGGCTACAGTGTAAATCCATGAAAACCTATTTTGATGCGGAAATGCGGCTGTTGAATGAAGCGGCAATAGAATTTGCCAAGACATATCCCGAGCAGGCCAGCATGCTTAATCTCACGGAAGTGAGGGATCGCGATCCCTATATAGAACGTCTTTTGGAGGGTATGGCCTATTTGACAGCGCATATACGTAGTCGCATCGATGACGATATTCCAGAGATCAGCCAGACACTTCTAAATCAGATGTGGCCACAGTTTATACGGCCTTTTCCATCCTGCACCGTTGTTGAGTTCACTGCCCGAATGAGTCAGCTGGCGATGCCGAAGCAGGTCGGTAAAGGGACAAAGGCGGTCTCCGAAAGGGTTGGAGAAGACGAGGATGATGAAAAACATACAAAGGAAGAGAAGACCCAATGTGAATACAGGACAGTCGCACAGGTGGTCTTAAATCCAATTAGGATTGCAAAGGCATCTTTCAAGGAGGCGGTACAGGGCGGTACTGTCATCAGACTAGACTTCGAGGTGGGAGACAGTGCCGAACTTGATAAACTGAATTTTAAAAATCTTCCAATATTTCTCAACGGTTATCCAACGCTCACCCTTGATCTCTGGTACCATCTGACCAACTCACTAAAAAGGCTTCGCCTGCGATTCCCTTCCATTCAAGGTGATATCATTCAGACTATTGGTGGGCAGGACAATATTACGCCGGCTCATATGGATTTAGAGAGCAGTATGCTACCGAAATCCGGACGATCCTTTATAGGCACCCATTTGTTACACGAATATTTCTGCTTTCGAGAGAAATTTCTCTTCATCAATATTCTCGGGTTGGACGATGTGGATTTTCCCGAAGGCTGTAAACGATTCGCTATAGAGATGCATGTGGATGCTCAATTACCTGCAGACTATCGCATCGATGCGGATAACTTTCGTCTGCACTGCGCTCCAGCGGTAAACTTGTTCATGACCCAGTCAGAGCCTGTAAAGATCGACCATAGAAGCTCTGAATATCGGGTGTTGCCAGATACAAACAGACCCAACTCACTCGCTATCTACAGTATCGACAATGTGATGAGTATCGGTGCCAAGAGCGGCAATAGAAATATCTATTACTCTATTCATGACTTGAGGGCACGCACTGAATCGCCAAGGAACTACCACGTCTCAAAACGAAACCGGGGCAACGGTATCGAAGATCTATACATCTCCATCGGCGGCGAATCAAACTACGAGACCGAGACATTGAGCTGCAACATACACGCCTATAACGGGCACTATCCGAGGCGTTATCTCTACGAGGGTAGCATTAGAAACAACTCTGAAAACAACAACGAACTGTCGGATTTTATTGAGCTGAGCAACATCACAAGGCCGACACCCACCTATATGCCACCCAACGATATCGATTACCAGTGGGGATTGGTGGCGCATCTGGCCCTCAATTACAGCTCAATTGTCGAGATTGACACACTCAAGCGGATCCTTTACCTCTACGAATGGACAGGGAGAAAAGACAACCAACGCAAGATTGAAGGTATTAAGGATGTGAACCTGGAGTTCTATCAGGAGATGCGCCGGGGAGCACTCATGCGCGGCATGGAGATCCGCCTCACCCTGCATGAAGGCAACTACGCCTCTATCTCCGATATCGCCCTGTTTGGTCGGGTGCTGCATATCTTTTTTACCCTCTATGCAAACATCAATACGGTAGTGCGGACATGCCTTCATTGCCACCCATCTGGAAAGGAGTTGACATGGCAGCCGACCCTGGGCGAAATCTCCCTGATGTAGTCCGTGGCCTTCTCGATTCGGCGTCCGCCCACGACTTCACCCAGGCCGCCTTTCTCCTCGAGCAACTCTGGCCGGAACGCGGCAAGGTCGGCGACGGCCTCGACAAATGGTGCCGCTTTAGTACCGCCAGCGAAACCAGCTTTCCTGCAGCCGATATTCGTCGTTGTACCTACGACGATCAGGGACGACTCGTCATCCAGCTCAATTTCATGGGCTTCTATGGCGTTGATGCCGCGGTCCCGCACTATTTTGTCGAAAGGGCAATGCAGAATGATAACGGTGGCAAAGCGCTGCGCGCCTTCCTCGATATCTTCAATCATCGTCTCTATGCCCTCTACTATCAGGCATGGAGGAAGTTCAGGCCGATTTTTCATCTGCATGACCCGTCAAACCTCTATCTACGCATGATCAGCGCCTTTTCCGGGTGGTCGGTCGGTGTTGAGCAGGGCAGCGTCCTCTCATATGCAGGTCTGCTGGGACGCAGGATTCACAGTGCGCAGGGATTGGAGGGCCTGCTTTCCGACTATGTCGATCCCATGCCGGTGCAGGTCAGGCAGTTTCAGCCGCGGTGGGTAGGGGTCAAGAACGACACAACACTCGGCGCCGCCGAACTGCGACTGGGAGACAATCTGCTTCTTGGCGAAGAGGTATTGGATATCAGCGGTAAGATCGACATCGCCATAGGCCCGGTCTCGCCTCAGGCATCGATGCAGCTGATGCCAACCGCATCGAAGGGGCGGGCGCTGATCGACCTGGTATCACGTTACCTGCCACCCAACATCGATTTCGATCTGGTGATAAAGATCACTTCCGGCGACGTGGATGCGGAGCCCTTGGGATCGGAGCAGCTGGTGCTGGGATGGTCCACCTGGCTGCAGGATAGGGTAACCGCAGATTGGCAGGTGCGTATCAAGGGGTGTCAGGGCGGTCACCCCACAATGGATAGGTCGAAAGCGGCCTGATTTAACACAGAATGGATTCTTCAGGAGCGGTTCCAGATGGACAACAGACATATCAAGGCACTCATAGAGAGGCTCAACTCCGTATGTGCCAAGGTGTTGGAGGATGCGGCGATCTTCGCCAGCACACGCGGCAATTACGAGGTACGCATCGAGCATGTCCTGATCAAACTGCTGGAGGGTGAGACCGGCACCGACATGGACTATTTGTTGAAGCGTCTCGACGTGGACCTGGATGCCTTCTGGCACAAAATGCTGGAGAGTCTCGCCCGGGCGGAGACCGGCAACCAGGGAAAACCCGCCTTTAGTATCGCCATCTTCCAGTGGCTGGAGCGGGCCTGGCTGGCAACGACCCTCTACTACGACCAGAGGGCCATTCGTTCAGTGGCGCTGCTCGACGCCCTCATCGATCTGGCCTCCGCGCTGCCTGTGGCCGGTCTGGATATTCTCGATGGCATCTCCCTGGAGCATCTGCGCAGCGAGTTCTCTCATCTGCTGCGTGGTTCGCGGGAAGAGACGGCTGATGCCGCGAAGCTCCCGGCAGGGGCGGCGACAGCAAGTCCGCGCACCAGTGGCGACAAGCGATTGGGTCATCAGGCATTGGATCAATTCACCACCAACCTCAGCGAGCGGGCGGCCAACGGGGAACTCGATCCGATCCGCGGACGTAACGCCGAGATCCGCATGCTGATCGACATCCTCTGTCGCCGTCGCAAGAACAATCCGATTTTGGTGGGCGATCCGGGGGTCGGCAAGACGGCCCTGGTAGAGGGCTTGGCCCAGCGCATCGCCGAGGGTGGGGTTCCGGAACACCTGCGCAATGTGGCGTTGCGGGTACTCGATCTGGGACTGCTGCAAGCGGGGGCCGGGGTCAAGGGCGAGTTCGAACGCCGGCTCAAACAGGTTATCGACGAGGTCAAGGCCTCGCCGACCCCTGTCATTCTCTTTATCGAC
>JASFJY010000270.1:0-5280 GCA_050119415.1 Chromatiales bacterium
GCCTGTCTGGCTCGTCTGTGCCAACGGGTCATCAGCATCGACATACATGAGGATTTCACCCGCAGCGCCGCCGACAAGCTGCAACAGCAAGGCATCGGCAATGTCTTGCTGAAGACCGGGGACGCCCTCGCCGAAGCACTGCCGGAAGGCCCCTTCGACGTCATTGCGGTAACCGGGTCGGTGGCCACCAGCGAACAGGCGGAGATCTTCCGCCAGCAGCTGCGGGTCGGCGGCCGCCTCTTCATCGTCATCGGTACGGCGCCGGCCATGCTGGCGATGCTGATCACCCGTACCGGCGAGAAGGCATTCAGCGAGGAGGCGATCTTTGAAACCGACATCAAACCACTGACCAACGCTGAAGCACCTAAAACATTTGAGTTTTAATCACCGGGTGCCGCCCTCATGATCGGCCATAGGAAGGGCCCGGTGAATGACAACGGAGGACGATCATGAGCAACAGCAAGAACACTTTGCCGGTAACCCATGCCAACACCAGCCAGCTACTGATTATCAACACCCAGGAGAAGTTGGTTAGGGCCATGCCCAAACAGGACCGTGACCTGATGGTCTCCAACATTATCCGTCTGAGCAAGGCCACCAACCTGCTCGAGATCCCTGTCATCGTCTCGGAACACTATGGCAAAGGACTTGGCAATACCCTGCCTGAACTCACCCAACACCTGCCCAAACATATCAAGGCCAAGGACAAACTAACCTTCTCCTGCTGCACCGCACCCGGTTTTGAGGAGGAATTGGGTCAAGACGAAAAGCGCAAACAGGTCATCATTGTCGGGCTCGAGGCCCATATCTGCGTGCTGCAGACCGCCTCGGGACTCCAGCAGTGGGGTTACCAGGTCTTCGTTGTGGACGATGCCATTGCATCGCGCAACACCCTGCACCGCATAAACGCTCTGAGCCGTATGCGCCAAGGTGGCATTCAGGTCACCAACAGCGAATCAGTCGCCTTCGAATGGATGGGCGGCGCCTCCCAACCCCACTTCAAAAGTATTTCCCAGCTCTTTCGTTGATCAAGGCGACAGGCCGGCCCTTGCGGGCCGGCGCCACATTTACTCCCCAAGCCAGCTTGATCTGCCCCTGAACCAGACTTCTATGAAGCAATATTTTGCAAAGGCTCGGATTAACAACGATATCTAACTGCTAACGAAAAAAAGATAGAAAAAGCCACCCCCAAAGTGTCGACACATTTCAAAATATAAACTATAAATAACCCATATTGCTGCTAATTTTGATAACTATGTCGACACTTTGAGCGTCGCACTCGCTGAGCAGACCAAAGGAGCCCAACATGCCTAGCTACGCCGAGATCTATCAACGCTCACTCAATAATCCCGAGGAGTTCTGGGGCGAGGCCGCCCAGGCCCTCCACTGGTATCAGCCCTGGAAGAAGGTGCTCGACAGAGATGCCAAGCCCACGCCGCGCTGGTTCACCGGTGGCCTCTTCAACACCTGTTACAACGCCCTCGACCGCCATGTGGAGGCGGGGAACGGCGAACGCCTGGCCCTGATCTACGACAGCCCGGTGACCGATCAGAAGCGCAGCTACACCTATCAGGAGATGCGCGACACCGTCGCAAAACTGGCCGGGGCCATCGCCGCCAACGGTGTCGGCAGGGGCGACCGGGTCATCATCTATATGCCGATGATCCCTGAAGCGGCTATGGCGATGCTGGCCTGCGCCCGCATCGGCGCCGTCCATTCGGTGGTGTTCGGCGGTTTCGCCGCCAAGGAGTTAGCCACCCGCATCGATGACTGCCAGCCGAAGATGGTGCTCTCCGCCTCCTGCGGCATCGAACCGAACCGACTGGTGCCCTACAAACCCCTGTTGGACGAGGCCATCGAAGTCGCCCAACACAAACCGCAGACCGCTATTATCCTGCAGCGGCCCCAACTCGCCGCCGAACTCAAGGTCGGGCGGGACCTGGATTGGCATAAGACGCTGGCAGCCGCCTCCCCCGCCGACTGTGTGCCGGTAGCGGCTACCGATCCGCTCTACATTCTCTATACCTCCGGCACCACCGGTCAGCCCAAGGGGGTGGTGCGTGACAATGGCGGCCATGCCACCGCCATCCTCTGGTCCATGACCCACATCTACAATGTCAAAGCCGGCGACGTCTACTGGGCCGCCTCCGACGTGGGCTGGGTGGTCGGCCACAGCTACATAGTCTACGGCCCGCTGCTGGCCGGCTGCACCACTATCATGTATGAGGGCAAACCTGTCGGCACGCCCGATCCCGGGGCCTTCTGGCGAGTCATCAGCGAGTACGCCGTGAAGGTGCTTTTCACCGCCCCCACCGCCTTCCGCGCTATCAAGAAGGAGGATCCCCAAGGGGCCTATATGTCGCGCTATGACCTGAGCTGCATGGAGACCCTGTTCCTGGCCGGTGAGCGCTGCGACCCCGATACCCTGCACTGGGCCGAGCGCATGCTGGGCAAGCCGGTCATCGACCACTGGTGGCAGACCGAGACGGGCTGGGGCATCGCAGCCAATCCCATGGGTTTGGAGCCGATGCCGGTCAAGGCTGGCTCCCCCACGGTTGCCATGGTCGGTTACGACGTGCGCATCCTCGACGACCAGGGTAATGAGAAGCCGGCCGGCGAGATGGGCGACATCGTCATCAAGCTGCCGCTGCCCCCCTCCTGTCTGCCGACCCTGTGGAACAATGAGCAGCGCTTCGTCGACGCCTATCTACGTGCCCACCCCGGCTACTACCTGACCGGCGACGCCGGCTACAAAGACGAGGATGGCTACCTCTGGATCATGAGCCGCACCGACGACGTCATCAATGTGGCCGGCCACCGCCTCTCCACCGGCCAGATGGAGGAGGTGCTGGCGGGCCACCCCGATGTGGCGGAGTGCGCCGTCATCGGCGTCTACGACGACCTCAAGGGCCAACTGCCGCTGGGCCTGGTCGTGCTCAAATCGGGTGTCGACCGCTCGCAGGAGGAGCTGACTTCGGAGTTAGTGAAGCGGGTTCGCGAGCAGATCGGCCCGGTAGCCGCCTTCAAACACATCTCCATCGTCAAACGCCTGCCCAAGACCCGCTCCGGCAAGATCCTGCGCAGCACCATGGTGAAGATCGCCGACGGCAGCGAATGGAAGATACCGGCCACCATCGACGACCCGACGATCTTGGAGGAGATTACCACGTCGTTACAGACCATCGGCTATGCCAAGGCCTGATGCGAGCGGAAACGCATTTTGAGTTTTGCTCTCCGCTAGGCTCGGGGATCGTTAGACGTGAGCAAAATAAACATCAACGCAAAAACTGTTTCTTCGAGACGACCATGCAAAACAGCTCAACCATCGCTACCGACGAGCCGGTCAACCAGACCCTGACCGACCGTCTCTTCGATGCCCTGCAGCGGGCCATTGTCGAGGGGGAGATCCCCCAGGGCAGTAAGATCAGCGAGCCAGAGCTGGCACGCCAGCACGGCGTCAGTCGCGGCTCCCTGCGCGAAGCCATCGCTCGGCTGGAGGCGCGCAAGCTGGTGGAGCGTAAGCCTAACCTGGGGGCGCGGGTGGTCACCCTCTCCTACGAACAGCTGATCGAGATCTTCCAGGTCCGCGAGGCACTGGAGGGCATGGCGGCGCGGCTGGCGGCGCAGAACATGAGCGACCGGGAGATCGAGGAGTTGCAGGTGCTTCTGAAACAGCATGGCGAACAGATCGCCGAACAGCACGGCCAGGCCTATTTCCAGAAACAGGGCGACCTCGATTTCCACTACCGCATTGTCCAGGGCAGCAAGAACCGACAACTGATCGCCCTGCTCTGCAACGACCTCTACCACCTGCTGCGCATGTACCGCTACCAGTTCGGCATGCGCAGCAAACGCTCCCGGCAGGCCTATGAGGAACACCACTACCTGCTCAACGCCATCGCCGCTCGCGACGCTGAAATGGCGGAGCTGTTGATGCGGCAGCACATCCGCTCGTCGCGCCGCAATGTGGAAGAGCTGCTTCTGCAAAAGTTATGAAAACGAGTTTTGAGCTAACGGCTTTCTCCCCCCTCATCCAGGCCCTCTCCCCCAAGGGTGAGGGAATATAGGGACATGAGGGCAGCGAATACATGAATTCAAAACTCATAAATAAAAACTCAAAACTTATTTAATATTTGAGGAGTTAAAATGACCCAACATCAAACCCCGGGCACCCGTTTCCGCGCCGCCATCGAACAGGAGAAGCCGCTGCAGTGCGTGGGCGCCATCAACGCCTACCACGCCCGCCTCGCCGAGGCCTCTGGCTTTCGCTCCCTCTATATCTCGGGTGGCGGCGTGGCCGCCGGCTCCTGCGGCATCCCCGATCTCGGTATCACCACCATGGAGGATGTACTGACCGACTTGCGCCGCATCACCGACATCAGCGAGCTGCCGGTACTGGTCGACATCGACACCGGCTGGGGCGGCGCCTTCAACATCGCGCGGACCATCCGTAGCATGAACAAGTTCGGCGCCGCCGCCGTCCACCTGGAGGACCAAGTACAACAGAAACGTTGCGGCCATCGTCCCAATAAGGCGATCGTCTCCCAAGTCGAGATGGTTGACCGCATCAAGGCGGCGGTGGACGCCAAACTGGATGAGGACTTCGTGGTCATGGCCCGCACCGACGCCCTCGCAGTGGAGGGCATGCAGTCGGCCATCGATCGGGCCTGCGCCTGCGTCGAGGCTGGGGCCGACATGATCTTTCCAGAGGCGATGACCGAGCTGGACCAGTACCGGGAGTTCGTCGCCGCGGTCAAGGTGCCGGTGCTGGCCAACATCACCGAGTTCGGCTCCACCCCGTTGTTCAGCGTCGAGGAGCTGGCCAGCGCCGGCGTCAGCATCGCGCTCTACCCCTTGAGTGCCTTCCGCGCAGCCAACGCCGCCGCTTTAAACGTCTACAAGACCCTACGCGGCGAAGGCACCCAGCAGGGAGTGGTCGATACCATGCAGAGCCGGGCCGAGCTCTACGACTACCTCGGCTATCACGACTTCGAGCAGAAACTGGATCAGCTGTTTGCCTCGGAGGAGACGGCAGATATTTAAGATCAAGGACCGTATAAGTCAATCACCATCGCGACAGAGGAGGTTACCCCCATGAGCGAGCCCACCCAAATCCTGCCCAAGGCGAAGAAGTCGGTCGCCCTCTCCGGCACTGCCGCCGGCAACACCGCCATCTGTACCGTCGGCCGCACCGGCAATGATCTGCACTACCGCGGCTACGATATCCTCGACTTCGCCGAGAAGGCGGAGTTCGAAGAGATCGCCTATCTGCTGATCCAC
>JASFJY010000271.1:0-5257 GCA_050119415.1 Chromatiales bacterium
TATAGCAGATGGAGACCTATTACTCCTCATTGCGCATTTAATCAATATGTGTAAAAACAATACTGATTGCACCATAAGTTACCTCTCTGCTCCTGATGTTGGGGTGTCGTAATTCTTGACACTCCTTTTATATTGGCATTGCTACAGGTTATGCATATAACTGATATTCCTATTATTTATTATGCCATTGCATGAAACTTGCTTGTGTATTAAGAGTTATATGATCGTTTATCTAAGGATGGAGGAGCTTTCTCATTACAACAATCTAATTATAAATGGTATTAAAATGTCTAAGTCAGGAATTGCTAAGCGTGCGATTGCCGCTTCTATTTTTATCTTCCTGCTCGCCCTGTTCTCTTTTCTTACACCTACTACATCATATACCGCACCAGTCATTTCATGGGGTCCTGGCAAAATCAATGAATTGGTTGTGCAAGGGGATAATAAGAACATTTCAATATCGGTAAGTGTTAGTAGAAATCTCAATGATGTAATGTTTCGTGTAGTCTCTGAGCTTAAGCATCTTGGACCAGTGAGGGCATTTGAAGGAAAACCTACGGTTTTGCTCTCGCTACTTCTACATAAAGTAAAATAATAGGTAAATGCTATGACTATGAACATGTTTTTGGCAGCGGCTCTAGTAGCCACTGCTTCTGGTTTGACCGGCTGCCTGACAACTACGCCGACAGTTGGTGGTGGTTCTGAAAGTCGCATGGTAGCAACCTCTCCTTCTGATGCTGCACCCGGTGCAGCCGATGGGACGACTACGCGAGAAGAAGTGGGCATTAAGAAATGCGCGAAGCCCATGGGCACTGCCGTACTCCTTGATGCCTACAGCACTAACGATGAAGATCCCTATGGTATAGCCGCTACAATGGCAGCGCAGCGGCAAATGATGAACCAAGTGTTTGGATTTAGCGATCCGGTTCCGCTCATGAAGGTGATAATGCAAGAGTCGAGGTGCTTCAAGCTTCTACATGAAAAGGCCCGCGAGAAAGCTGACTACCTCATCGAGGTGGAAATACCACTACCGGAACAAACCACTGCAAGTGGCGCCGGCGGCGCAGCGTATGTTGGTAGCTTCTTTGGCATGGTAGGTGCGGCGGCTGGTGCACTGTTCGGCAATGTGAGTAAAAAGGAAGTACAGGTTATTCTCAATGTCACGAAGAGTCAGACCGACGAGCTGACCGTGTTTACAGGATAGAGTTCTGCCATCAGTCTTGGTGGTGGCCTCGGGGGGGTTGGCTTTTCAGGGGGAGGTGTGCTTGGCGGCGCAATGAAAAGCCCGAAAGGTGAAGCAGCGGTTGCGGCAATGATACACGCCCACAACCAGATACCAGGTCACGGGCTTTAACGGCACCTGGTACTAATGCATATGCCACTCCTTAAAGAAGAACAAGACCCTGTCAACGCATGCCACTCCTTTGCCAGAGCAGTCACCGAGCGTACTGAGACGCCCATGTAATCTACCTATGTCATCATCCCACAGCACACACAAGCGATTGCGTTCTGTACTGACCACCGTCATTGAGGCGGTTCGTGATCGGTGGGTACTGTCATTTGGTAGTAAGAAAAAACGGTACGATTACGTATTTATCGTGCATCCGAGGGATGCATGTGATATTGCGCATGGGGTCAGTGTAAATTTGCTCTGACCCCGCGAAGTTACTGCTTGGACGAAGCCACATCGCGGAGAAAAGAAGATCGATCCATCACTAATCCCTGAATAGTTATAAAACGTAACCTCACGCCCTCATCAAGAGAAAACATTCCGCCAAGAATCATAAGGTTACCAAGGCATAACATCATCAAACGAGAGAAAATTCAAGCGTAATTACAACAAGCACCCGCAGCATCTCAAGCTCAATGAGCTGCAACCAATCAATATTCAGGGGTGGATCAACTACTACGGTCTTTCTGAATACTAGCGGCCTCTGCCCAGGTTGGATGAGTGATACGGCGACGGATACGGATGTGCTATTTGAAACTATGGCGCAAGCCGTCTACCCGCATCCGAAATCTGATCAAACTCGGCACCAGGATTCGAACAGCTGTGAGTCTCGGGCTGAGTTACAAAGGGCCATATCGCATGGCAAGAACCCTTGCCACGCGATCGGGAATGGCCAACAAATGGTTGACGGAATAGGGGCTCGTCTCTGATAGAGAGCTATGGATTAAGTTTCATTATGCTTGATGGACCGCCTGGTGTGGACCCGCATGCCGGTTGGTGTGGAGAGACCGGGTTAATGACCCGCCCTTATCCGATTATGTTAACAGTTACCATACACCAACATGACTTATATGGCCCTCCTCAGATGCATCGGCCTTTGTAATATAAAACGGTCTGTTAGCGGCGATATGGGCAAGAATCACACTCCAAAGCGATTTTCCTGAGTCTGTTGTAGTGTCAACCCAATAGCTGTAGCAGCACCCGCCAAAATTGTTCTCATAGGTGCCACTAGTAAATTCATCTAAATTTCTAAAGTAGACCTTTCCAGTATCAGCGGAAAGCTGCCACTTAAGCTCCTCTGGCTCATCCACCCAAACATGGTCCGCAGCAAATAAAAGCGTGCTAACGAAAAGAGAGGAAATCACTAATATTGTCCGAACCATATACAACTCCATGCTTTAATAAAACGTGCACACTACTAAGCTTACTTGTAAAAACATAACGGTGCAATTCACTGTAGGCAAAAAGCATAGCATTGCCTTGTGAGCTGCGCATGGGGTCAGCTGCGCATGGGTAGAGTAGAGATCAGGCTCTCACCTGCTCCCCCTCATCAAACCGTGCATGCGGTTTTCCCGCACACGGCTTCCCAATGTTCTTCATACCGAGGCATGCGCCGAGCGCCAGCCCGCTACTGTAGGAGCCTGGTATAACCCGTAGCGCCCATAGAGGTCGGCAACCGGGAAACGCACCCAGCCGCTTCGTCTATTTTTCACCTTGTGGCGCTTGCGCAAGTGGATTCGCAACCGCTCTTCCGCATGTCTCCTGACCTTGCTCATCGCCAGACTTGAATTCCGATAGTGAAAGTAGCTCGCCCAGCCCCTCAGGCTGCGGTTCATGTTCCCCACAATGTTGCTCAAAGGAATGACTGTCAGTTCCCGTCGTGTCAGTTCCGTCAGCCTAGCGCTTGGCGCGATACACGTAGTGGATCGCATTGACCTTCATGTAGCGCTGTTCGCAAGATTCCGCAAAAAACACACAATGTAGGAGCCCGCTTCCACGTGCGATAAGTTCTTTCGATTCCCTATCGCTCAGGGGACTGGGCTCCTACACATAGGATCTGATGAATGGGGTCACCCATTGATTCTCATTGATTCCGTAAAAGGCTCGGCGTTGTGAGCTGCGCATGGGATCAGTGCAAATTTGCTCTGACCCCGCGAAGTTGGGCGCCTTTGGCAAGCTGCACACCGGTATCGGCACACTCGGAGAAGGTGGAAAACTCGACCACATTATGTGAGCCCGTGATATAGAGACAGTTGTCACCCGCCTTCCTTACATCGATACCATAGATATACCAGTAATCCCCTTGAAGCTTCAAACCACGGTTGCTGCCATTCTCACTCATGGCCGAAAAGTCGAGCAGTGGCCGCTCATCATCATCGGGATATTTGCTCAAGGTGATGGTATTCGATTGGCTACCATTCTGATCCAGCTTGATCGTGTCACCGAAGTAGTAAGTGCCGCCAAGAATGTAGATGGTTGAACCGGCTTGCGCTGACCCTAACGCAGACACCAGTTCTTCTGCGCTACTTACTGTTGTAGCGTTCGGATCCGTAGTTGTTGTCGAATCGGCAAGCGCAATGCTGGCACTGCCGTGAATGAAAAAAAATGCAGTTGCAAAAATACTCTTTTTATAACGACCTTTTGTTAGTTTTTTTATTCCTCTGCTCTTTTACCACCATAAGCACTCCACGTGCATGGGAAGAATAAAAGCCCTTTTCCCCGCCAGGATTACACGGGATTCCTCAGCATCATGCAGGTGTTGTACCAGAGGCACCGCGCCATGGATATGTCGCAAAGAAACAGATATTTATTACAGAGTTTTTAATGGATTGGCGTTATAGAGTATGGAATACCTGGCAGTAGCACCCGTTGAATTCTGGTTGCCGACCCTAAGGGACGACAGGCCCCGGTGTCAGATGTTGACACTGTTTGTCACTACTTCGGGGAATGAATACTCGTGTTTTTTTAAGGATGCGGATAAGAAAAGTAGGCTCTCGGAGTATAGGAGAGAGAACTGCCGACCGATAATCCTGTGAAGGCGACATAGAACCGCGGAAGAGTTCCTGATGCATACTATGGAGAGTGAAACAATCGGGTTATCTCAAAACGCTTCCAGGAGTTCCGCTAGATTTTCCGCCGCTACCACCTCCAGCCCGTCGATCGTCTGCCTGGGCCTGTTTGCCCGGGGTACGATGGCACGCTTGAAACCGTGCTTGGCCGCCTCTTTCAGGCGATCCTGGCCGTTGGGCACCGGACGGATCTCGCCGGTCAGGCCGACCTCGCCGAAGACCACCAGGCCACGTTCCAGCGGACGGTCGCGAAAACTCGACAGGGCCGCCATGAGCACCGCCAGATCGGCGGCGGTCTCGGTGATGCGCACACCACCCACCACGTTGACATAGACATCCTGATCGAACATACCGATGCCGCCGTGGCGGTGAAGCACCGCCAGCAGCATGGAGAGACGGTTCTGCTCCAGGCCGAGGGTGACCCGCCGCGGATTGGCCAGGGGACTCTCGTCGACCAACGCCTGCACCTCCACCAATAGCGGACGGGTCCCTTCCCATGTCACCAGAATAACACTGCCGGGCACCGACTCGGCCTGACGTGAGAGGAATATGGCCGAGGGGTTGCTGACCTCTTTCAGGCCCTTGTCGGTCATGGCGAAGACGCCCAGCTCGTTGACCGCGCCGAAGCGGTTCTTGATGGCGCGGATGAGGCGAAACTGGCTGCCGGCCTCGCCCTCGAAATAGAGTACGGTGTCGACCATGTGCTCCAGCACCCGGGGCCCCGCCAGGTTGCCCTCCTTGGTGACATGGCCGACCAGAAAGAGCGCCGTGCCGCTGCGTTTGGCGAACTGGACCAGCTGGGCGGTCGCCTCGCGCACCTGGGAGACCGAACCCGGCGCCGATTGCAGCTGTTCGGTGTACATGGTTTGGATCGAATCGACCACCATGACCCGCGGACTCTCCCGCTGCGCATGGTCGATGATACGTTCGACACAGGTCTCGGGCAGTAACCGCAGGC
>JASFJY010000272.1:0-5254 GCA_050119415.1 Chromatiales bacterium
GTCATCATCTGCTTGCCCATCTCCTCCAGGGATTCGGCCTGCACCTGTAGGTCCTGGAACTCGCCCAGGTTGTCGAGCAAGATCTTCATCTCCTTGATCAGCCGGCGGATCTCGGGCTTGGGGTAGAGGCTCTGAAAGAACTCCATCAAGTAGCGCAGCTTCTTGCAGTCCTTGCGCAGGTCGTGCAAGCGCTCAGGCGGAGAGTCGGGCATGATCGCCCCACCCTGTTTCATCACCTTTTTGTAGAGCTTGCGAATACGCTGATCGGACAGCTCCGCGATGGGCCGCAGGGCATTGGGCGCTTTCGACTTCTTCGGCACCGGTCGCTTGAGCCAGTCGCGCCAGGACTTCATCAGCTTGCGGAAATGGGGCGAGTTGAGCTTCTTGACCAGGGTCTGATGCGCCTCTCGCTGATGCTTGAGGAGGAAATCGTAAAAGGGGTCGAGATCGGTCTGCACCGCCGGCGGTAGGCTGGCCTTGTATTCGGGAAACTGCAACAGGTAGACATCCATATCCCGCATCGGCCCGGTGACCTTGCCGATCCAGCCGAAGCCCTCTTTGAACGGCTCCAGCTCCAGAGGCTCGAAGACACCTTTTATCTGGGACAGGGCCGAGCGGGTGCGGCGGGTGGCGACCCTCAGATCGTGGAGAAACTCGCTGTCGAGGTTGGCCTTGGTGCCCTGGACATTGGCCTCCAGGGTGTCGAGCAGGCTCAACATGATCCTTTTGGCGGTGACGTCGGCGCGGGCATTCGGATCGAGCATGTAGTTGAGCTTGGAGCTGTAGTCCCCCGGCTTGCGACCGATGCCGGCGAGGGCGTCCTCGTAGAGCGTCTGCTCGGCCGGAACCAGCTTTAGCTTCTCGAGCTGGGCGCGCAGCGCCTCGAAGTGTTTGTCGTAGCCTTTGAGCGGTTTCAGCAGGACCCGGCCGTCGAGTTCGCCGCTTCGCTTGTCAACAACAGCCTCGTAGCGGTTCTTCTGTAGAACCACACGCACCACCGTCTTCTCCTCGTCATCGAGCACCCGCAGGGTACGATGCTGTTGGGTGATGCTCACCTGGGGCAGCAGCACCCGCATCTCCAGCACCGGCGCCAGACGTTCCCGCAACGGCCCGGGGGGTAGATCCTCGGTGAAGCCGGCAGCGACCTCGCTCAGTTCACACTCCTGGTATGCGCCGCTTATGCGGTCGATCCAGCAGAGGCGGGACATGTCGTCGCGTTCCTGCATCAGCTCCCCACCGGCCTGCCAAACGCGCCAGTCGAAGCTGTCATAGAAGGTCTGTAACGCCTGCGCAGGCCTGCCTTCGCGCAGGGTGTTCGATTGCGCCAATTGGTGCTGCAGCGCGTCCAGATCGAGGTCGTCCGGCAGCAGGTAGGAGATGGGTTGTGGTGCCATGCGCTTCTCACATAAAACGAGAACGCAAGGTTAACCGACCAGCAGTGTGCTGACAACGTAATGAAGTTTCAGGCATTTTGTTTTGGGAACAACGGCAAATGCGGGGCACCCAGCCCGCGAAAGCGGGACACAGCCGGAGTGTGACTGTGGGTCTGACCCGAATGTTAGACATCACTCCACATGCGCAGCAGATTGGCGTATGACTTGTCGACCAGGCCGGTGGTCGACTCATCCGGGGCCTTTTCCAGCAGATGTTCGCGTGCCAGATCGAGTTCGTAGAGCAGCTCACGTTGGGCGGGATCGCGTACGTAGCTCTGAATCCAGGCCAACGCCACCAGTCGTTCGCCGCGGCTCACCTTCGCCACATGGTGCAGGCTTGAAGAGGGGTAGATCACCGCACTGCCCGCCTTCAGTTTGACCCGTTTTTCGCCGAAGCTGGTACGCACCACCAGTTCACCGCCGTCGTAGCTCCGCGGCTCGCGCAGGAAGATAGTCATGGAGACGTCGCTGCGAAAACGCTGACCGCTGAGCCCCATCAGCGGATCGTCCACATGGTCGCCGTAGGTCATGCCCGGCTGGTAGCGGGCGAAGATGGGGTCGGCCATGCGGTACGGCAGCACCGCCGAGCGGAAGATGGCGTTATGGGCCATGGCGCTGGTGAGGATGCGGATCAGCAGCTCCATCCGCTGCGGCTCCCCCTTCAACTCCTCGTTGTTCTTGACCCGGCTGGCCGCCTTACCGGCAGTCAACTTGCCGTCGACGAAGGTCGCCTTGGCCAGTATCTCGTCGATCTTGTTCAGTTGCGCGGGCTGCAGTAGCCCTTCGATCTCCAATAACATTGTCAATCCTCCTCTAAGCTCAACAAAACCTGTTCCAATTCGCCCTCCTTGATGGGATAGGCCAGCATTGCTTCCACCGGATAGCGACTCTTGACCTTCTCCAGATGGGCCAGGTAGGAGACGTCGAGAAACACCTGCGAGTAATTCCCGGTCTTGCATGTGCTTGATTTTGCTCCCCAGTCACTGGATCATGCTGCTAATCTGATTCTGCCGCATGTCTATTTTCCGATCCCCCGAGGATAACATCGGCCGGCAGTTTGTTATCGACTCCTTGTATCACTGAAGTCTATTTGATCATGCAACTAAATCTGATTATCGACGAATGGTCAATGAATCTGGAGATCCCGGAGGGCTATCTGCAGAGCATGCAGGACTCCTTCGAGCGTATGGACAGGGACATGGACAAAGGCTGGCAGTTGGGCCAGCGCTGGGTGCGCAATCCCGATCGGAAACAGCGCTGTCAGCTGGTCGCCGGCAAACTGCTGACGGCCCTGGAGACCGACAACGAGAGCCTGGCCCTGATGATGGGCGGCTACATCGTCTCGCGCATGCCGGGCATCAGACAAGTGGTCATCGACAACAGCGGCCAACCGGAAGAGACCAGCTTCAACAGCTGATTCGACTCAGAAGACATTGGCCTCCACCAACCTCTTGATCTCTGCCTGCGCCTGCCTCACCGACATCCCGCTGTAGTCCAACAAGGCCTTGGCCAATGAAGCCCAGTGGACCTCACCCTCCTGCACACACCGTTTCAGCTGCCACCAATCATTGCTCGCGTGCCACTGCTCGTAGGCCGTCTTGAGTCGGGGAAAGAGTTGCTGGCGCATACCGCTCAACCCGCCCAGGTAGAAATGAATGGAGGCCGCATCCTCGCGCTCCAGCAGTACCGGCAGGGTGATCCGGCAATCGGCCCAGTGGTCGCGGACGGCCCGCGCCATCAGTTCGGCGGGTGAGTGGCCTAGCCCGCTCAACAGCGCGTTCCAGGCCTCGCCCAGATCACGTCCGGCCAAGTGTTCGCCCTGCTCGTGCAGCAGCACCGCGTCCAGCTCCTTCTCGACCATACGGTCGAGAGCCAGCTCCAGATTGTTCTCGAAATCGTAGTAGGCGAAGGCGCGGCCCAGGGCGTTATCGGGCTTGTGCCAACGCCAGCTCTCCAGCTTCTCCCACAGCAGCCGGCGGAACGACTCCCGGCGGATGTAGATGCGATCGCCCTGACACATGGCGGCCGGCGCCATCAGGTCGCGCGCCAGTTCGCGACCCGCCACCCAAACCGTGACTCCACCCGGTTCCTCCCGACGCTCCAGATGACCGAGAAAGAAGAGGGGCTTGTTCCTGAGCCCGTAGCCGGCGCTGTAGACCAGACCCTGGGGTTCCAGTAATCGGTTGATCCGCTCCACGTCGAAGGGGTCGTACTCCTTGCCCTGCAGCGGCAGGGGAGCGAACTCGTCCTCGCTGAGGCTCTCCCACAGGGCCTCACGAGCGGTCAACCACTCACCGACCGAGGCATTGATCAGCGTGGCGTTGTAGTCGAGCCCCTTCTCCCAGCGGTAGTACTCACGCATCTTTAGCAGATAGGTGCAGAGACCGTATTCGCCGCCGTGACGGGCATCGCTGATGTGGCAGTTGCGCTGCACGGTGCAACAGAGCTCTCGCAGGGTTCCGTTCATGACCTCAGATAGTTCTCGTCTTTCCTGTCCAGGTCCAATCCTATCCGGGCAGATGCCATTTTCCACTTGTTTAATACAGGGTATTCAATCCACGCCCGGCGAGGTGGCATGGAGCAGTTCCCGCAGCAGTACGGTGGCGAAGGCGCCGGCGGGAAGGAAAAATACGAGCCGCAGCGAGCGCCCACCCTCCTCGAACTGCCAGTCGAGATCGTCCAACCGCAGGCGCAGAGGACGCCGCTCCTGCTGCAGACCCAGGTGCTCCAAGCGCTCCCGCCAAGCGGCGAAGGGTGCCAGCACCCTATGTTCCAGCGCCATTGCCTGCTGGCACACCGGCGGGGTACCCCGCCCCCAGAGCGGACCGCTGGGGTGGATATCCTGAGCTTGGCAGCGCTCGGCCAACCGCATGTCGGCCGGGTCGTCGGCGAATCCTGAGCGACTGCCGTCGAGTATAAAGTAGTCCCCCGGCAGCGGCTTGGCCCAGCAGTCTTGTTCGATGCGGGCCGCCAGCACCTCATTGAAAAGTTGGGCGCGTACCGCGGAGATCAGCAGCCCCCGCAGGTGCCGGTCTATCCTGCGCCTTTTGCCGTCACCCAGCAGTTCATCGAAGCGGCTCAGGTTCTGGTAATCATGGCCGAAGCGCTGCTCACCGAAGTAGTTGGGCATGCCGTCGCGTCTCAGCCGCCGCAGCCGCTCGCCCACTGCGCCCCGGTCCGCATCCACCTCGCGCAACACGATGGTGAAGCGATTACCCCGCAGGTCGCCACGACGCAACTTGCACCGGTGGCGATGCGCCGCGAGCACTTCCACCAGCTCGGAGTTGAAGCCGGACCAGTCTGGCTCCGCCCTGCCCGCCAGGCGCAGGGAGAACCACTGGGTGGTCACCGCATGGCGATCCTTAAGACCGGCGTAGCTCACATCCCGCGAGGGGACACCGGCAAAACGCGCCAACTGCCCCGCCAGCCAGTTGGTGTTGGTGTCGCGCTTGCGCAGATGGAGCAACATATGCTCGCCATCGCCATCGGGCTCATAGCCGAGCACTTCGTCGACCTGGAAGTCATCGGCCGTGCGCCGCATGATCGCGCTGCCGAGCGAATCGCCATAGGCCGGGGGCATGGCCGACAGCGGGCGCCAATCGTAATCAGTCAAGCGCACCCTCCGTCAACAGCACTACGGCCTGGGCGGCAATGCCCTCGCCACGTCCGGTGAAGCCCATTCCTTCGGTGGTGGTGGCCTTGACGTTGATCTGCTGCGGATTGACCTGCAGATCGACCGCCAATACCTGCCGCATGGCGTCGATATAGCCAGCGAGCTTCGGCCGTTGCGCCACGGCGGTGAGGTCGGCATTTGCAACCTG
>JASFJY010000273.1:0-5250 GCA_050119415.1 Chromatiales bacterium
CACATAAGGGAATTGACATAGATCAACAAAATGGGAAATAGATGACACTAATCACTATAAATCCGCAGTAAAAATCTCGGTCTTTAACGCCAAAAATCCTGAGAAAAATCCTCGGTTTTCCCAATAACAAAAATGATTTTCAATCGTTAGTGAGAATCATTCTTGGCCGATAACTGTTCCCAAATCGATCAATGGGAAGGCGACACCAATTTTAGCCGCAGTATGATTCAAGAGATATGGGCAAATAGACTTTCTTTGGGTTAATCGCTGTATGCGATTAATCGCAGAGCATCCTCATCCAGCAGTTGAAGTTGCTTGTTACGAAGAAGAATCAAATCCAGTCGCTGAAAGCGGGTCAACAGGCGGCTGACAGTCTCCCGCGCCAATCCCAGATAGCTGCCGATATCGCTGCGGGACATACGCAGTGTAAACTGATCGGATGAGAAACCGTGGCAATTCAGCCTATGTAAAAGCGAAATCAGGAATGCCGCCAGACGCTGTTCGGCATTTTGCCTCACCAGGGCGGCCATCATCTGCTGATTCTGCGCCACCTCCCGACTCAGCATTTCGATCAGGGCTTTCTGGATAAGTTGTTGTGACTTACCGGCCTGTTGCAGTCGATCCAGATGAAGGACACAGACCTGACTCGCCTCCAAGGCCCGCACGGTGGTGGCATAGCGTTGCTCAGCCAAGCCCTCGACGCCGATAAGTTCACCGGCAAAGTAGAAGCCGACCACGCGATCACCGGCGTGCGTATCGGATAACAGCGCCTTGAAGGAGCCCGATTTCACGGCGTACATGGCATCGAAAGGCTGACCCGATTCGCACAAGATCGCACCGGCCCGCACCTGCTGGCGCCGCAACAGAATGCCCTCGGGTACACCACTGCCCGACTCTGCATAATCGAGGACCTTGCACATGGGATCGAGTCCGCATTTGCTGCAAGCGACCTCCTTCGCCTTCAGCTTGGCGCCATCGCCAAAGACGCAGCAGCTGCGGCCTGAGTTCATTTGAAGATCGATTCTACGGAGAACCCGTCCCGCTCGAGGATATCACGCAAGCGCCGCAAGGCATCCATCTGGATCTGCCTCACCCGTTCCCGCGTCACGCCCAGTTCGTTGGCGACCTGTTCAAGGGTGGAGTTCTCATAGCCGTGCAGACCGAAACGGCGTTCCACCACTTCGCGCTGCTTGTCGTTGAGCTTGCTCAACCAGCGATCGAGGTTGGCGTTCAGACCGTCATTCTGGATATCCACCGTCGGATCCGAGGTCTTTTCATCCGCGATGGTGTCCAGCAGCGGTTTATCCGCATCCTTACCGAAGGGGGTGTCGACCGAGGTGACGCGTTCATTGAGGCCGAGCATGCGCTTGACCTCGTCGATCGGTTTGTCCAGCAGATCGGCGATCTCTTCCGAACTTGGCTCGTGATCGAGGGATTGCGCCAACTTGCGCGCGGCGCGCAGATAGACATTGATCTCCTTGACCACATGGATCGGCAGACGGATGGTGCGGGTCTGATTCATGATCGCCCGCTCGATGGTCTGGCGAATCCACCAGGTGGCATAGGTGGAGAAGCGAAACCCCCGTTCGGGATCGAACTTCTCCACGGCGCGGATGAGTCCGAGGTTGCCCTCTTCAATGAGATCCAGCAGGGCCAGGCCGCGGTTCATGTAGCGACGCGCGATCTTGACCACCAACCGCAGGTTACTCTCGATCATACGCTGACGCGCCGCCTGTTCACCCTTCTGCGCCAAGCGCGCGAAGTAGACCTCCTCTTGCGCCGTCAGCAGCTTGGAGATGCCGATTTCGTTGAGGTAGAGGCGGGTGGCGTCCATCTGCGCGTCACCCGGTTCGGGTGCCCTGAGAGCGAGTGCATCGTCGCCCTCATCGTCCACCTCTTCTGAAACCACGTCGACATCAGATTCACTGTCATCCTCGGTGAGGAGGGCGTCATCCTCCAACACCGGGTCATCTATATTCTCATCCGCATCAACGGAACGCTTGCTCATAGACTCCACTCCTATGGTGGGCGCAGCCGACGCGGTGTCCGACTACCATCCCAATGACCTGTTCACATAAGTTTCAGGCACTTTATCGCTATTATTTTTTCGGCAGCATGGGCAAGGGATTGACCGGTTTGCCATGCCGCCTGATCTCAAAATGCAATACCGGTTGACCACCGGTATTGGGAGCGCCCATGTGCGCCACCGCATCGCCTTTTTTCACCCTCTCCCCCTCTTTTACCAACAGCTTGCTGTTGTAGCCGTAGGCGCTCAGATAGGAGCGGTCATGCTTTATGATGATAAGGTTGCCATAGCCCACCAGTCCATTGCCAGCATAAACCACCTTGCCTGCCTCGGCGGCGGTCACCGGCTGCCCCATACGCCCGTTTATCCAGATGCCCTTGCGGTTGTCGCTAGCAGCGGAAAAGGTTTGTACCACTTTCCCCTTTGTCGGCCAATCCCAGACCAACTTCAATGATTTGGCTACCCTATCGGATTTCGTGGATTTACTCACAACCGCAAGCTGCTTTTCACTCTGTTGAGCAGACGTGCTGGCCGGTTTGAGTTTGACACTGGGCGTCGATGCGGACCGCGCAGGTGGCGAGACAGGTGGCTGCTGAATTCTGCCCGGCACGGTGCGGCGCATGGCAGGCGGCTTCAATCGCAGCCTTTGCCCCGGATAGATCTTATAGTCGGGCGGTCGAATGCCGTTCCAGCTGGCGAGCTGCCGATAGGAGAGATTCTGGCGCCAGGCGATCGAATAGAGGGTATCGCCCGATTGCACCAGGTAGTAGCTGCGTGGATAGGCCGGCGGTCGTGCCGTAGAGGATCGCGTAGTCGCCCCCCGGGCCGGCGGCTCGCTGATGGTGCGATTATAGATCGGCGCACTGCCGCGGGAGCTGCAACCCGCGAGCACGAACGAAACCAGGAGCAGCACACCGGCAGCTCGAAACGTTAGTGTTGAACTGTCAACGAAAAAGACGATAACGGTTCACCTATCGGATGAGTGTTAACAGGCCCTAGTGCGCTTTGAAGAACAGAAACACGCCTATGAATAGTACCACCATCAACCAGCCAAGCAGATCGACATAGCGATGCAGCGCCTCCTCCATGCGCTCCCCGCCCCAGGCCATCAGCCCCGCGACGAGAAAGAAACGGGCTCCTCGCCCGATGGCCGACGCCAGCAGGAAGGGCAGCAAGGCCATCGAAATGACCCCGGCGCTGATGGTGAAGATTTTATAGGGTATGGGGGAAAAGCCGGCCAGAAAGATAGCCCAGAAACCCCATTGGTCAAACCACCCCTGCGCCCTTTCATAGGCCTGCCAATACCCCCACTCATGCAGATAGGGCTGGATCAGGTCGAAGGCGAAGAGACCGATCAGGTACCCCAGCAACCCACCTAGAACCGAAGCCAGGGTGGTTAGCGCGGCAAAATACCAGGCCTGCTTGGGCGTGGCCAGACTCATAGGCGCCAGCATGACGTCGGGCGGAATGGGGAAAAATGAGGACTCGGCAAAACTCAATCCGGCCAGGTAGCGCGGCGCATGCGGATGGCGTGACCACGCCAGGGTGCGCTTGTAGAGGGATCCGAATACCCGCATCAGATGGTCCCCCCCTGCAGCGGCACGAAATTGGCGGCCTCAAGCTGTTCTTGCTGGTATCCTTCCAATGTTCGTGTAATCCTCAGCATCACCTGCCCCTGATCCTTCTGCAACGGCAGGATCAAACGCCCTCCCACCGCCAGCTGTTCGAGTAGCGACTGGGGCAGACCGGTCGGCGCAGCGGTCACGATGATGCCGTCATAGGGGCTGTACTCCGGCCAGCCGATTCCACCGTCGCTATGTTTAAGACGGACATTACGCAGCCCGAGTTCCTGCAACCGCTGGCGGGCCTGGGCCTGCAGCGCCTCGATCCGCTCGACGCTGTACACACGTCGCACCAATTGCGCCAGGATGGCGCACTGGAAACCGGATCCTGTGCCGATCTCCAGCACCGTCTCCGGGGCCGCGTCCTGCATCAGCGCCTCGGTCATTCGCGCCACCGTATAGGGCTGTGAGATGGTCTGGCCATGGCCGATGGGCAAAGCCGTATCCTCATAGGCGCGGCTGGCCAGGGCCTCGTCGACGAAGATATGGCGCGGCGTGTTGCGCATCGCCTCAAGCACGGCAATGTCACGGATCCCCTTCTCCCGTAGCCGCTGGATCAACCGCTCCCGGGTGCGCCTGGAGGTCATGCCGATACCCTGGTGCTCCGGCCGCATCATCATCAGTCGAGCCACGCCCCGATGGTATCCAAGGCGCTGTGCCGGGTCAGATCCACCTGTAGCGGTGAGACCGACACAAAACCTTCGCGAACGGCGTGGAAATCGGTGCCGGGTCCGGCGTCCTGTTCGGCACCGGCGGGCCCCACCCAATAAATGGTTCTGCCGCGGGGATCGCGGGCCTTCACCACCGGTTCCGCCTTGTGACGATGGCCCAGCCGGGTGGAGCGGAAACCGCGCAGCTCAGCGTAAGGCAGGTCGGGTACATTGACGTTGAGAATGACATTCTCGGCCAGCGGCGTACGAATCAGTCGCCGCACCAGCTCCAGGGCAACCCTTGCCCCGGTATCGAAATACTCGGGCTCATGGGCGTTCATGGAGATAGCGATGGCGGGCAGACCGAGAAAACGCCCCTCGGTGGCAGCCGCCACCGTGCCGGAGTAGAGCACATCGTCCCCCATATTGGGACCGGCATTGATCCCTGAGACCACCAGATCGGGTTCCTCGTCCAACAAGCCGGTGATCGCCAGATGGACACAATCGGTCGGTGTCCCGTCGACGCGGATGAAGCCGTTCTCCATGGTGCGGGCACGCAGGGGATTGACCAGGGTAAGCGAGTTGCTGGCGCCGCTGCGATCCTGCTCCGGCGCCACCACCAGGATCTCACCAAGGCTGGCGAGGGCATCAGCCAGGGCTTGCAGGCCGGGCGCCAGGTAGCCGTCATCATTACTCAGGAGGATCTTCATACGGAGGCACAATATACTTGAAACAAGGGTGCATCACACCCTCCAAATGCCCCTGAGATCCTTGCGTAAGATTGAGATTCTCCCTCACTGCTCCTAACATGCTTAAATAGCCAGAGCATATCTACACACGACATGAGCGAAAAGCAGGACAACACTGAAGACGAACGCCTTTTCCGCGAGGCGATCAAAGACGTCCGTCCGCTCGAGGAGAGCCGCCGGGAACCCTATCGTCGACGCCTGCC
>JASFJY010000274.1:0-5250 GCA_050119415.1 Chromatiales bacterium
ACGTCACCGGGGGCGATGCCGAGATTGGCCTCTCTATCTACAATGAGGGGACATATGGGCCTGTGGCCATCTCCCTCACAGATATGACAACCTCAACACAAGTCGTCGATCTGACAAGGGAATGGGCCTGTATGGATAATGCCGTGGTTCCTTTGCTTGATGGCCATCGCTATGTCTTGAACATGATGGCTTCAGAACTCATATACGATCCCTCCTGGTATATCGATGATGACGATATTTATACCGAAGTACGGTTTGATAACGCCAGACTTGTCAGAGCTTCTGAACCGGCCATTCCCATCCTGCTCTACGTTGCCCTGGCCGCTTTGGGGATAGTCCGTTGGCGTCGACACGGCAATGGGATTACGCAATCGACAGTACGGTGATCTTGACAAAGCGACCGGGTGAATCATTCGGGCAAGGGGCTCGGCTCTGTAGACGCTGTCGAGTCGCTCCCAAGAGGGAACAGAATCGCGCCGCAGGTAAAAAAGCATTGGACAAAAGGGTCGTTATCTTCTAATATGCGCGACTTTCCGGGGCCATAGCTCAGCTGGGAGAGCGCAACACTGGCAGTGTTGAGGTCGGCGGTTCGATCCCGCCTGGCTCCACCAAATGGCATAGCCCGGAGTCTCTCCGGGCTATCTGTTTCAGGGCTTTGCCGATACTATGTTCAACGAAGCCTTCCAAACCGCAGTCTCCACGGGTTGGCCATGCACTGGGTCGATATTCTGATCATCGCCATTATCGCCGTCTCCGCCGTTATCAGCCTGATTCGCGGATTCGTTCAGGAGGCGCTCTCACTGGCAACCTGGATTGCCGCCTTCACCTTGGCCTGGCTGTTCTTTCGCCCGTTGGCCGTGCAACTCCAACCCCTGATCGATGTGGCCTCTATACGTCTGGGTGTGGCTTACGGCATTATCCTGCTACTGGTATTGTTGCTGGGCGCCCTGGTCAATCACTTCGTGAAAAGCCTGGTGGAGCATACCGGGCTGAGCGGCACCGACCGACTGATCGGTATCTTTTTCGGGGCGGCCAGAGGGGCCGTGGTGGTCGCCATTGTGGTGCTGCTGGCCGGCCTGACACCCTTCCCGCAGGATAACTGGTGGGCAGAGTCGCGTCTGCTCCCCTATTTTGAGGAGATGGCTGTGTGGATGAAGGGCTATCTTCCAGCCGACATTGCAGCCAACTTCAGTTATTGAACGGTTCACTGCCATGTCCAGATTACCCATCACGAGTCGTTGTGCGTTGGTTTGTCCCCTGCGGGTCTGTACCACTGATTGTTGCTAAATATCGGGAGAGCTAGGCTATGTGCGGTATTGTGGGAATCGTCGGCAAATCCCCTGTCAACCAATCCCTCTATGATGCCCTGTTGGTGCTGCAGCACCGGGGTCAGGATGCCGCCGGTATCGTTACCTGCGAAAAGGGCCGGCTTAACCTGCGCAAGGCCAACGGTCTGGCACGGGATGTCTTCCATACCCGCCACATGCTGCGGTTGAAGGGCAATATGGGCATTGGCCATGTGCGCTATCCCACCGCCGGCCATTCCTCCTCGGCGGAGGCCCAGCCCTTCTATGTCAACTCCCCCTACGGCATCACCCTGGCCCACAACGGCAACCTGACCAACACCGAAGAGCTGACGCGGGATCTCTTTGTCGAGGATCTGCGGCATATCAACACCTCCTCCGATTCCGAGATCCTGTTGAATATCTTCGCCCACGAACTGCAGATGCAGAACAAGCTGCGTATTGCGCCGGAGGATATCTTTAGGGCAGTGGCCGGTGTCCACCGACGTTGTCGAGGCGGCTATGCGGCGGTAGCGATGGTCCCGGGCGTGGGGCTGATCGGCTTCCGCGATCCCCATGCCATCCGCCCCATCGTCTATGGCAAGCGCGAGACCGACCAGGGGACCGAGTATATGATCGCTTCCGAGAGCGTGGCGCTTAACACCCTCGGCTTCGAGCGGGTACGCGACCTGGAGCCGGGCGAGGCGATCTTCATCAGCAAGGAGGGGCAGTTTTATGCCCAGCAGTGCGCGGCCAATCCGGTGAAATCGCCCTGTATCTTCGAGTTCGTCTATTTCGCCCGTCCCGATTCGATTATCGACAATATCTTTGTCCATAAGGCGCGTTCGCGCATGGGCAAGAAGTTGGCGAAGAAGATACAGCGGGAGTGGCCGGATCATGATATCGAAGTGGTGATACCCATACCCGATACCAGTCGTACCGCTGCGCTTACCCTGGCCAATGAGCTGGATTTGCGTTATGCCGAGGGTTTTATTAAGAATCGCTATATCGGCCGTACCTTTATCATGCCCGGCCAGACGGTGCGCAAAAAATCCGTGCGCCAGAAACTCAACGCCATCGACCTGGAGTTCAAGGGTAAGAATGTTTTGCTGGTGGACGACTCGGTAGTGCGCGGCACCACCTCCAAGCAGATCGTACAGTTGGCACGCGAGGCGGGCGCCAGGAAGGTCTACTTCGCCTCGGCGGCTCCGCCGGTCCGTTATCCCAATGTCTACGGCATCGACATGCCGGCCGCCAGTGAGCTGGTGGCCCACGGCCGCACAGAAGATGAGGTCAGGGAAATTATCGGCGCCGACCGCATGATCTATCAGGATCTGCAGGACTTGATCGATGCGGTGCACAAGAAGGGTAAGAGCGATATCCAGCGTTTTGACTGTTCGGTCTTCAATGGTGAGTATGTCACCGGCGATGTCAGCAAGCCCTACCTGGAGCAATTGGAACTGCTGCGCAACGACGGGGCGAAGTCAATGAACGAGGCGGCCGACCGAAGCATCCTCGATCTGCATAACGACTCTTGATGCTATTCGGTCCGCAAACGCAGACTCAACATCCCGCAATGCGATCGAAATATCTTGCTCGATAGAGCAGGCGAGCATGCTCGCCGTCCGTGAAGGCGCTGCGGGTGTGCAGCACATTGTTGCAGAGTAGCCCCTGACCGGCGTCGAGTTTGCCTTTGAAGTGCCAGGGTGAAGGGGTTTTCAATATCTTTTTAAGGCTCGCCACCGCCTCTAGCAGCAGCGGATCTTCAAGCCATTCGATGCTGCGGCTGCGGTCGGTGTAGCGCATATGCAGATGGCCGTCGGGATAGATGGCGAAGACCGGTCCTGAGCGTGCGGGACGCAACTCCTTTCCCTCGATCTGATTGGCCGGGATAGTCATCGCCTGGGGATGCATCAGGGCACGGATATAGTCCGGATTTTCCTCCCGCAGGCGCAGATAGACGATTTCATGATCCAGCAGCTCATTCTCGCCGCCCTCGTCGGCCGGTTGCACGCAGTGCAGCAGCAGCCCGTGAATCTGTTGATCCAGGCGGTTGTAATAACCGTCGGTATGCCAGGCGATCGGCCGGTTAGAGTAGGGGATGTAGCCCTGGCGTAGTGCGTCCGACTGGACGGTGAGGGAGGTGATGGCGTCATTGTCGGCGCACATGTTGCGGTCGAGGTGTGTAAGGCCGAAGCTTTCCCCAAGGCCACGGATGATCTCCTTGTCGGCATCGTCATGCGAGAGACCGGCCCAGATGGCCATATTGGTTTTTCGGCAGAGCGAAAGCAACTGCTTGTATTCGGCTCGCGATAACTCCCTGGGATTGCTGATCTCAACAATTAACTCGTTGATATCTCGAGGGTAATTGTTCAGCTTCTCGCGTTTCCACTGCTCGAAGGGCGATCGGTTGTCTGGCTGGAATGGGGAGTCGTGGGTTATCTGCATGAACGGGATTTTCGCAGAATCCGGCGACTATTGGTATGATTCCCCAGATGAGACCCTGTCATTAAGTGAGGCCTGATTCGATGCTGCATCGCGCACGACGCCCCAAACTTCCTAAGCCCCTCGCGCTTCCACTGAAACTGCTGCCGGGAAAGCTGCATGGTTATGCCTTGAGTAAGGTGTTGAATCAGGTTTTTAAGCGGGAGATGAGTGAAGGGGAGTTGGATTTTCTCGACAAACGCACAGTACGTATCGATGTCAGCGACGCTGGTCTGAGCTACACCGTTTCCATGCATCAGGGCCGGTTCGTTGAGGCGGCTCAGGCACCGGTCGACCTGACTATCACCGGCACAGTCTATGACTACCTGCTGCTGATCACCAATCGGGAGGATCCGGATACGCTTTTTTTTCAGCGCCATCTGACAATGGACGGTGATACCAGCTTAGGTGTTCACCTCAAGAACATGTTGGCGGCCATTGAGATGGAGCAGTTACCGCTGCCCAGTCGCTTCAAGCCCGCAATCGATCGCTGTCTATCGCTTTACGAACGGTTCGTCTGATCAGGCAGCGTCATCAGCTTGGGCTTAGAATCCCAAAATCTGGTCAGTAATTCCCGCATTTCTTCATGTGGACCGCTGCACCAGAAGGATACTTCAGGCGTGGAAGATGGGTCACAGAGCAAGTCGTTCTCGGCCAGCCGATGTTGCAGATGAGTGGCGACCGCCAAGCCTGTATCGATGATCAGTATCTCATCTCCCGCTACCTCCCTGATGTTTTCCATCAAGAACGGGTAGTGGGTGCATCCGAGGACTAACGTGTCGATTCCTTTTGCCAGCAGTGGAGCGACCGTCTCCTCGATAATGCCCCGGGTTATCGTGCCACTCCGGTTGCCTGTCTCGATGTGCTCGACCCAGCCGTGACAGGGTTTTATGAAGACATCTGAGCCGTTGGCGTGGCGTTCGAGCAGAATCCTGAATTTGCCGCTGCCCAGCGTTCCCTCGGTCGCTAAAATACCGATGATACCGTTTCTGCTTTGCTGAATGGCCGGTTTAACACCGGGCTCCATGCCAATAATGGGTAGATCGTATCGTTCACGCAGGGTATGAACAGAGGCTGCGGTGGCAGTATTACACGCAATAACGATTGCCTTGACCGGTTGCGAGAGTAGGAATTCACTGATGGCTATGGCACGAGACTGGATGAATTCGTTGGTTTTGCTGCCGTAGGGAAGATGGCCTCTATCCGCTACATAGATAAGCGATTCTGTAGGCATTTGCTCGCGGATATGACGCAGGACGGTGAGTCCACCTATGCCCGAGTCGAAGATGCCGATGGGGAGATTCGAAGGCATGAGGTTACAGCTTATTATCCTGTGGTGCGGGGCTTTCTTGCATGGATCATTTTCTTTAAAGCGCATTAGCTTTTCAATAGGCGTTCAATTTCATCCTCTAGCGCTACCAGCAGTTGAGCGGAGTTCTCTTCGGACTGATTTCGGCAGGCCATGCTAAACTGTTGAACGGCA
>JASFJY010000275.1:0-5249 GCA_050119415.1 Chromatiales bacterium
ATAGAGATACAGCTGTTGCTCGAGCAAAGTCGATAGTGAGTTCAGTCGGACAGGGGATTCAAGGCTATGCAAATATTCGTAGAGATCGGCTGTAAGGGTTTCTATGCCCACAGCATTAAACCGCAATTGCTCCTGTCTATTTAAGTGTTGCTGGCGATAGACGGAACGGGCGCGCGGGCTGAGCCAGAGCGCGACAAAGCTTTTATTACGGGTGGCGTCGATGTAGGCGGATTGTGCCACGCTTCCTATTTCATAGGCGGTATCCTGATCCCCTTCAACAAAACGATAACTGAAACCTTCCTGGTCAAGTTGTTCGAGTAGTGGGTATAACAGAATATCGGCTTCACCCCGCGAGCTTGGAGTGTCTCTCTTGGAGATCAGGGCGTCCGTATGCCTTAGAGTTTCACGGCCGCTGTGACTCAATGCACGACTGTGGATTACCAGTAAAGGAGCGTCGCCAGCCTCACGTAGCACCACTTGATTGACCAGGTTGAACAGACTCACAACATTTCCCAGTCGGATGATATCCGCACTGCCGTCGGTATTGGCGTCTGGGTGTGAGCCGGCCAACAACAAGGCCTTTGCACGTAGGCGTTGGAACAATGAAACGCCATATTCGAAGCTATTCACCTCAAATAGGGGGCGGGGTACCTGCACCAGATAGTTATTACTCTTACTCAGGCGAAACACATAGGTTCCCCAATAGCGCCGTTTGTCGCTGTCAGCTTCAGCCAAAATTAAGAAGTCCTCTTTCGTCAATCGATGGCGATAACGTATCAAGCGATAGTTGAATATACCCGCAGATGCCTGAATGTCGTGCAAGTCATCCAATCCTTTGGGTGTCCATTCACCCTCTTGGTAAGATTGCGCTGAGACTCTTAATAGGGGGGTGAGCACTTCGGCGTCAAAGAAGAGCAACTCCTCTATTTGCGGTGCTATATAGTCATTGCTCCCCTTTTCTGCGATGCGCTCTCTATTGGCTAGGATCCAGTCCTGTAAAAAACCGTCAATGCGTTGTGTGCCGAGAACGAGCGTCGGTGCTTTTCCATATCCTGCTGCTTGAGATCGAATCGAACGAATCCCACGGCGGTTGAGAAGAAGTTCAGCAAAGCCGTTGCGGCTAAGTTCACGTTGACGGTTGCTGAAGGGGGGTGGCTGCCATTGGATATTCAACGTTCTCGCCAGCGTCTTCAATGTGGTCAAGTCTAGTCCGGGAGGCAGATCAACATGCACCCATAACGTGTTTTCCGGTTCCTGCTGATCGTTACCTTGAGCGCTAGACTCATCTGACGCTATAGCTGCACTCAATCGTGTGGTCTCTCGCGTATAGCCTCTTACCTGTAAAACATCCCGTTTTGCGAAAACAGAATGAAAAACCTGAAAAAAGGTATGTGGATTCGTTAGCACGTCTGCTGAACGATCGGGATTAATAAAGCGACTGCTGCCTGCAATCGCCAAGGCATGTGCGCCCAACAGGACGAATGTCTGCATGCCGGCGTCCACTGTTCCTCGCTCGTCCAGGGGGGCAGGCACCTCGACAACCATACGGCTCGTAGTGTCGGATCTGAGCAGGTAGAAGCCCCATCCGCGTACCGGCAACTGCTCCCGTAAGTAATAGTAACCTTGATTATCATGCAGTAGTTCATAGCCGACTCTATGAAACTTCATCAGTGCACGTTGCAGATTGTAATCACTTCCAGAGTCAAAATAATCATGAAGATATTTCGATGCGTCTGAAAACTGCTCAAGCTCCAACGCTAGGGGAACAGGGGTGTAATTCTGGCTCTGAGGCTGGTAAAGGCGTGCCTGATCTTTGCGTACAATATCCAATATCGAGTTTTTGTTGTCGATCAACTGCAGGGTGGTCGAGGCACTGGCATGCGCCGCCAGCTTTATATCCGGTTCGGGCATCATCGTTAATGTGAATCCAATGAGGCTTGCTGCAGACACGCCTACGAGTGAAGTCTGCAGTGTCGCCCTGGTCAAACGCACGGCAATGTCTTTGTCATGCATTTTTATTGCCATTAAGGTTGCCAAAAGGTAACCGAATGCATAACTGTCAGTCACCTTCAGTTCCGGCATCAACCATAGAATCAGATAGCCAAGAATTAGCTTGTATACAAAGCCTATATTAAAAAAAAGCAGAAGCTTGCGCCCGCCTTCTATCGAGATATTTTTGAAGAGCTTTGTATTCAAGAGCATATGGGCTATGCCCAGGATCAACAGCGCCTCGAAGAATGAGGCGATGATCTTAAGTGGTTGATACCACTGCAAGGCCAACAAAGACGGTATCATTATGCCGCTGAAGTCCCAGCCATAGTGCAGATTCATGCGTGAGGCGACAAAGGCAGTGGTGATAAGAATGATATAGGCCTTTGGGCTGGCCAGAATTGAAGAGGCTATGTCTTCATACATGTAGTTCAGATTGCTGACCGTGAAGTTGGTTACCTCCATCAACCCATAGCGTACGATTATATAGGTGATGATCAGATTGCCTGCCAGCGGTACCAATCCCATGCGAAAGCCGCTTTTCCAGAATTGATTCGCGATCAAGGCGACGATGATAAGCCCGAAGCTGTGAAGCTTGTTCCGGTAGTCAAAAGCTATATCGTAGTGCTCGACAAACCACTCTCCCCAGCTTGGTAGTAACCAACCGTCGAATAGAACTCGCACGAGTACACTTATCACTACCAAAGCGAAGAAACGGTCACGTCCGAACAGTTGACTCCAATATCCTAGCCTCGACATGACATCAGAAACTATCCAGACCACAAAGTAGGTAATGATGCTCTCGATGATGATAATGGCGGCAGACCATGGCTTGATGATCATCAACGGCACGAGATAACCAGGCACGACCAGTCCAGATAATACCCAGCCGAAGCGTAGATTGAAAAAAACAACAACAGCTACGCCTATCCAAACAGTGGTGATAACTGAACTCGCGAGACTGCCTTGAGGAAATAGTGGAAGTGGTAATAAATCCATGCTCTAATGCGCGTTAATCATTAGTCACTTGTGAAGCTATTAAGCCGATCTACGTAACATTACAGCTGCAATATGACGATTCAAGAAATGGCCAGTGCCTTCTTGGCGAAGGCCCGCAGCTTGATCTCAATATTCATACCTACGCCCAGTTCACTGGTTGCCTTTACAATGCCTCCCCAGCTCTGAACACGATGCAGCGCAGTTCGCAATTGAGTATAACCCTCGGTCACGCTGACATCGTGAAACAAAAAATCTTGAAATCTATCGTTGGGCATGCCAAAACCTTCGTTGTGGTACAGATAACGTATCCAGCCGTCTTGTTCGTCAACAGTAATATGGATAGTGCTATCCTCAGTGGCATCGTCGACTAAAGTGTTCAGTACCGAGGCAGTAATCTCATGTAGCTGCTCAGGCTCCGCCAACACCAACGATAGATGTTCAGGCAAGTCGGCTACTATACGTATATCCGAAATCTCTGCTTGACCCTTGATCTCTTCGACTGTCTCTAAAATCGGTCGACGTCCATCGATGGGATAGGGCTGCAAGGGCATACTGCCTATTTCTTTGGTTAAGAATGCTGTTGCATCCATCAGCATACGCCACTCATCATTCATGTGGGTCGTTGTTCGCTTAGTAGCTAATAACTGCTCCGACGCAGAGGTGTTGACACTCTGTTGAATGGAATCCTCCAATAACATGGCGATTCGTTGCCTAAGATCGCGATACAGTTTCTCCTTGTGGCCGAAGAGCCTGTGTATGGGTGAAACATCATTTAACTCAAACAGCACGCCAAGCAGCTCAAAGGGTGTGCTTTCCATGGTCGTTAAAGTAGCGGTATCATCGTGCTTCAAGGCGCGCATTCTAAGCAGAAAGGGTCGGTCATGAAGGGCTTTGAGATGAATGGGAACGACCAGGTTTCTGCGTTCCATAATTACTTGGCGCAGAAGTGTCTGGCAGTTGCCACGCTCAAAACCCAGGAGCGTAGACATAAGGTCAAGTGCAGTGAAGTCAAAGGCAGGGATATCGGCTTTCGACATCAACTGTTCGAAGTTGTGGTTGATCTGCATAACTCGCCCGAACAGATCGTACAACACTGTAGCCGTCTCCAAGCCATCGAATACGCACTGATGAACCGTTAAACGGCGTTCCATTAGCTCAAGGGCCTGATGAACATCTCTATTTATAACCTCGCCGCCCTGAAGACGCAGGTATTGGCTGAGAATGCGCGTCTCTTCCGCACCCTTGTTCAGCCAGTGACGACGATGATATATTAGCTCTGCGATCTGGTAGCAGAAATCCTTCGCCATACTCTCCATCTGCAAGCGAGACTGAATTTTTGCCATATCCACGCCGAATGCCCAAAAACCGAGTATCTCTCCGGCGTAGATCAGCGGCGCTAGATATTGATCTTCTGTCTCCAGCTCACTTTTCTCCAGAAAGGTTCTATCTATGCGGATTGGGCCTCCTGCCACAATTGCCGTGCTATAGGGTGTGCGCTCATAGTCGCGACGGCGTTCATCAATGGAATCGAGAGAGCAGCGCAGGGCTTGAATTTCTCTGACACGATGGTCGCCCTCTATGCGTTCTAGAAAGATCAGGCGGGTCAGTGAGAGTGTCTGATCCACCATGGCCACCAACTGCTCCCAGTGCTGCGGAGAATCGTAAAATCTTGGGGGTAGCGCGATCTTTCTCAGGCGCAGGGACATCTCGGCGAGCATGGAGCGCATCTCCTGCTCCATATGTGCTGATTTTTCATGGGAGACCCAGAAAAACATCACGCACTGTGCCATGGCAAACTCCACAACCGGTATCCAGCTATTTAGCAGCCACAGCGACAGCCAGCCTAGCGCCAGGTAAACAACCAGGGCCAAGACAGTGAACCAAGCGCTTTCTCTAATATTAAACCATTGGTAAATAAAGCCGCAGATCAGGGAGATTGCCAGCAATAATGGCAATGTCAGCCATGCAGGCAATACTGTTATCAGCCGATTCCCCAGCAAGCAATCAAGCACATGCCCATGAAACTCCAGGCCGGACATGGGAGATGTGCCGATTGTGGCAGGGGTATATACTCCTGCTGCTGAAGGGGGTAAGGGTGGCCCTATAATGATCGAGCGTCCCGCAATAAGCTCCTCAATCACATCGCCAGCCAGTAAACGATCAAAGCTCAGCGTGGGTAGCGAGTATCGCCCCTGGTTGAAGTTGATCAGAAATCCCTGTTCTAGAACCTGCGGACTTTCTACTTCCCGCTGTCGGGCTGC
>JASFJY010000276.1:0-5240 GCA_050119415.1 Chromatiales bacterium
CGCCCAAGCCCTACCGCCGTCCACGCGTCCTGTGTCCAATGGTGCCGGCAGCGAGGTCTCACTCCACGCCCGCATCGACCGGTTCGCCATGAATAAGAGCGAGGCGGAGTTAATGTCGATCCAGCGCTCGCTCAAGCAATTGGGTCATTACAACTTGAACATTGACGGGAAGTACGGTCCCGGCACCCGGCGGGCCATCGCCTCGGCAGTGCGCGCCGGGCAGATGTCGTTGTAACGGCGAGCACTCTTTGGATAAATACACCCCGGCGTTGGGCGCGGAGACAGTTGGAGCAGTTACATGAGAAGAGAGACCCCCGCCCCATCCGCACGATTCGCCCGCGCTGTGGTCCTCGCGCTGGCTTTGGGTGCGGCTCAGGCTACCGCTCAACCGGCGGACTACGCGCTCGGCCGTGCCCCCGAGCAGGCCGCGCTTGCCGAACGCGGCGTCTACCTCGACCGCTGGGGCAACGTGAAGCCGCTGAAAGGGCACGGGGCGTGCGGCAACCTCGATACCGAGGCGCATCGAGGCAGCCAACTGGAGGTGGAGAACTCCCTCGCCGCCGTTGTTGGCGCTCTACACGATGGCCACCAGGGGGTGGAGATCGACGTGCAGCGTCTTCGCGACGGTAGCTGGGTATTGCACCACGACGCCAGGATCGGGCGCACAGTCTACGGTGGGACGAAGAGCCATACAAAGGTGGCTAGCATCAAGCGAGGAGACTGGTACCGCATGGAAATGCTCGATACCCACGGCGCCCCGGCCGGGCAGCGCCCGCCGTTTCTCGTGGAGGTGCTCGAAGCGTTCGTCGGCCATGCCGAACAAGGGCAATACCTTAACATCGAGATCAAGGGTGGCTCGCGCTGCGAGCACTGGGTAAAGCTCTCCTCGCTGGTCCGACGTTATCTCGACAGTGGTAGGTACAGCTACTCCTCGCAAAAGCTCGATCCGCTCGAATGCCTGCGCCTTTATGAGCCCAATACAAGGCTCGCCTACATCACACCGCCGAACAAGGCGTCGCTCAAGGCCGCCTACGGTGAGCGTTACAGCCGTTTTCGAAACTGGATTCGCAAGGAAAAGGACATTGATATCGATCCGCTGGCCCAATACAACTACCGCCGGTCGAACAATGACCGCTACCTGGCCACATCACACCTGAAGAAAGTGAAGCAGGCCATTGGTGAGCCTGCGGCGGTACATGTCGATATCCGTGATTTAGTCGGGCGGCCCGCGCTTGCCAAGCGAATCCGCGGCCTCGGTTTCAGCCTCGGCACCTATAGCCTAAACGGCGGCCACTACCACGATAAGCAACTTGAACGTCTGCTGGATAGTAGCCGTTTCCCCGACCGCGCCATCACCGACTCGGCAAAGATGGCCATCTGTCGCCGCCTGGACAGTTAAACGAAGTGACAAAGCAACAGAGCACTGCACGTATGACAATCCTGCGAAAGCCTATCCGATGGACGGCGGCTGTTCTCGCCGCTATGGTGTTGCTGACCGGCTGCCAAACCACCGCGGTGAAGAAACAAACCACCGCACCGGCGGTGGACGCCGAACTGCGCGCTCTCTCCGAGGTGCGGGCCAAAATGATCGCGCGCCTGCCGACAGACGCGGATCTCACCCGCCTCCAAGAACAGTACGAGGAAATCCCCATCGGCTACTACTGGGACTGGGAGGGTAAGCGCAAGGCGATCAGGTTCGAGCGCAGTGCGGAGCTGAAAAGCCGCCAGGCAAAGGCTCCCAGCGGGCCAAAGTCGATTGACTGGAATACACGCCCGGATTCTACTCAAGGCTCTCGGGTCAAGATCGATTTAATGAGATGAACATTCTATTAACAGGACATATTTGATTGTCCAAGGATTCATCAAGCAGCAAGCGATTTAAGAAGTTCGTTGGTCGGGTTAGCGTACTTAACCCGACACAAGGTGGGGTATATCCCGTTACCGTCGGGTTACCTTGCGCCAACCCGGCCTACGTCTGTCCTACCATATGCCCATGTCAGCTCACTATGCCTCGATTGCCGGTAGGGAGCGGATTGTTAGAGCGGATATTCCTTGGATTAGAAGCGGCCATCGTCCAGATCCTGCAGCAGGGGCAGGTTTACCTCCTCATAGCGCAGTATGCGCCTGCCGCCATGATCTTGCAGGAACTCCTTGGCGTCCGCCTCGGTCTCCAGCGGTATCAGTTCGTGTCCCATGGGGCCCAGTACGTCAGAGCCGATGACATAGTAGGCCTTGCGCGCGTCGATGCGCTGTACGCTGTAGTACTCGGTGACGCCGATCGCTTCGATCTGGTCGAGTTGATGGTCGGGTGCCCACTTGGGCAGGTCGAGCAGATACTTAAAGAGATCCTTGGCACCGTCGAAATGGTGTAGGTGTCCGTCGCGGTAGCGCACCGTGGCGATCCAGTCGGGGTAGAGGGCCACGAACATGCCGCAGACCGGGCAGGTGTCCTTGGGGCCGGGTGGCGCCAGATCGATGGGCTCCGCGCTTGCCGTCTGGCAAAGGATCAGAAACAGTAGCGGCCAGAGGCGGTGTGCTAGGTAATGGTGCATAAGAAACAACCTGCTGTAAAAAAACTCTACTTGAACAGGGGCGGGCGGCCTCAAAGCCGCCCATCTCCTTGGCCTGAATCAACCGGCGCGCTGTTTCATCTTCATCTGCATTTTCTTGCGTTTCTCGGCGCGCCGCTTACGGGTCATCAGTGTATCGTCCGCCATGTCGGCATAGGCCTGGCGCAGGGCGTCGTCGAAATCGACCAGTTTACCGCCCTCCGTCTTTTGCGCCTTTTCCGCGGCTGATTTATCTGCAAAGGCCATCTTGCTGTTGGCGGTCATGGTGCCGCGCAGTTTGGAACCGAGAAGATAGCTCGCCTGGTCCGCATTGGTCAGGGGTTTGATCTCATCGGTGGCAGCGAAATCGGCCGCGTAGATCGCCTTGGGGCCACGGTCGATGTTGAGGGAGAGGCTGATAGCCAGGCAGTGGATCGAGCAGGTGCCGTCCACCAGATCATCGTCGTAGTGAACCAGGTGCCGGCTGTGGTGCCACTTGGTGCGATCCATGCCGCAGTAGGGGCATTTGGGATATTTCTTCAGCTCGTCGGTCAACGGATCGGGATCGGGCTGGGTTTTGGGGATGAACTGCAAGGGGGTGCCATCACCCTCGCAGGCTTCTCCCGAGGCCGCGAGCCATCCCTTGCCCGGCATCATGACGCCTACACCCGGCTGGGCGGCGACGCTTCCGGCCACGCTGGTCAGGCCGGCTGCAGTCAGCAGTTTCAGCAAGTTCCTTCGATCGATGTTTTTCTCGTTACGCATGTTTATCTCCTTAGGCAAACTGCGGTAGGGGGCAGTGACCGCTTCGCACCGCATAGCGAAGCGGTCTGTTTGTTACTTCGTACTTTGCTAATATTCCAAAAATAATAAGTAAAAACCTTAAGTTAGTTTCTTTTCTAAGCGACCGGGTGAAGCATTCGGGTTAAAGCATCTTTTTTACCAACTCTTCCAACTGGTTCGGTGCCATCTCGCCGACTATGCGTCTGCGCAACCGTCCTTCGCGATCGATCAGGTAGCTGGTCGGCAGGCCGGTTACACCAAATTGCCGGGCCGCCTCCCCTTGGCGGTCGAACAATACCGGATAGGTCGGCTTGAGTTTCTCGATCCAGTCGGAGGCCTGTTCCGGCGTTTGTTGCAGATTGATGGCCAGAACCTCCAGCCCTGCCTGCCGATAGCGTTGCGCCAGCTGTTTGCTTCCTTCGAGTTCCTTTAGACAGAGCGGGCACCAGTCGGCCCAGAAGTGGATCAGCACCACCCGTCCGCGCAGGGAGGAAGGTAGGGCCATGGTCTTTCCATCGGCTCCGGCTAGTGAGATATCCGCTACCGGCTCGCCAATCTCCAGGGGGGGCTTGGCAAGTTCGCAACCGGCCATCGCCAGGCAGCAGAGCAGGCAGAGCAGCCAACGCTCAAGCAGTGGGGGCCCGCTCACCACCAGACCCCCTGCATCACCAGGTTGGAACTGAACACCAACCAGGCAGCGATCAGATAGAAGAGCAGATACAGCAGCGTCGAGTACCGCGCATAGCCCAGGGTGACGCCGGCGCACTCGCTAAGGCTGGGGATTGCGCGCCAGGCGGCGGTGACCGCGGCGGCCAGTGCCAGGGCGGTGGCGCCGAACAGGGGGATATAGAGCAGATAACCGACATAACCGTGCCCAGCCTTGAGGATGCAGAAGGGGCAGTGGTGCTGGGGATTTTCGTAGACATAGGGCGAGAGCAGCGAGACCACCGCTAGCAGGGCGGCCGCGAAGGCGGCGATGGCGCTCAATGCGAAGAGCCAGGCCCCTCGGCGCCAGAGTAGATAGGCCAGGCCGCTCAGCAGCACAAACGTGCCGCTCAGGGCCAGGCCCCAGGCCGCCTTGGCGGGCGGGATGGCGCTCAGATCCGCCGCCACCCCCTTTGCGCTCGATGCAAACAGGGTGCCGCAGCAGGAGGTGATGATGTCGGGCGAGAGCCCGAGAAAGAAGCGTAGCTGCAGCGTGGCCTCGACGATGACGAAAGGGATGATCAGCAGCAACAATGCGTATTTGCGCCGGATCAACGGATAGTCGTAACCGCGATTGTCGAGGTCATTGAGCGCCAGCCAGAGGGCGCCGCCGAAGAAGAGGCCGATCTTCAGCAACAGGGTCGGCCAGCCCCAGGGATTGGCGTTCAACACCCCGGTGGCGCACATGGCGCCGACGAATTGCCCCGACAGCGATTCGGCGGTATAGACAAAGAGCAGCAGGGAGAGCAGTTCGAAGGCGAAGGCCCAGGTCATCAGGGTGGCGATCAGGTAGGTGCGACGCTCCAGGCACAGCTGTCGTTCGCTGCCGCTGAGGATATCCCAGTGACGCAGCAGTTGCAGCGCGAACACCGCCGCCACCGCCATCATCAGCACGATCACGCCGGAGACCAGGATCAGAGCGAGGATGGCGGGATTGAGCAGCATCTTACTCCGTCTCCAGCAGGCCGTCGCGCAGGGAGACCCGCCGGTCGACCACATCGGCGTCGAAGACGATCGGGTCGTGACTGGTCAGGATCACGGTCTTGCCGGCTTCTTGCAGATGCGCGACCTGCTGCATGAAGGTGCGTGAGTGCGCACTATCGAGATTGGCCGTGGGTTCATCGGCTATCAGGATCTCGGGATCGTTGATCAGGGCGCGGCAGATACCCACACGCTGGAGCTGGCCGCCCGAGGCCTCGGTTA
>JASFJY010000277.1:0-5240 GCA_050119415.1 Chromatiales bacterium
AAAGGAGGCAATGAGCCGGCACCGACGAGCAGACACTACGCATTTTTCAATTCACCAAATCGTGACTTGCTATATCTGTTGTAGCGTCCTGTGTTTGTGAATCGCTTCAGTGGTTTTTACCCTTCAAACACAGGCGCTGCAACATCTTCGGGTTAAATGATAATAGCTCGTAAAAAGTCTTTCTCCCTATTTTGGTGCGAGGCAAGCTTCATTACGGTGCATCACGCCAACGCCAACGCGGCGTCCTTGCCGTGGGCCTTGCGCGAGCGAGGGCCGGACTCGATGAATCACCCCTCATGATGCCAGCTGAAACGGTTGATCAAGCGTAGGCAGATGCCGTCGAGGAAGAAGCCCAGGACGCCGATCACCACTACCATGGCGGCCAGGGTGTCGTACTCCAGGGTGTCACGGGCGTCGTTGATGGCGTAGCCCAGGCCGCTGGTCACCCCCAGGTACTCCGCTGGCACAAGAACGATCCAGGCCACGCCTACCGCCAGCCGGATACCGGCGAAGATGTCCTGGCCGATGGCGGGTAGGATGATCCTACGCAGCATCTGCAGGCCGCCGGCGCCCAGGTTTCTGGCCACTTTGAACCAGAGGGGATCGATGCGTCTAACCCCCTGGGCGGTGGAGAAGATGACCGGCCAGATGGCCGCCACGGTGATGAGGAAGACGATGGCACCGTCCCAGGTGGCGAAGGCCAGCACCGCGATGGGCATCCAGGCCAGCGGCGAGATCATGCGCAGGAACTGGAAGGGGATATGGGTGATTTCCCGCAGATTGGCGAAGAGGCCGATGCCGACCCCGACCGGGACGCCGATCAACACCGCCCACAGCAGTCCTAGGCCGATGCGCGCCAGGCTGGGTAGCACTGCGTCGATAACAGCGCCATTGCCCAGCAAGTCGAGCAGACGGGCGAAGGTCGGTTGCGGGGCGAAGTCGGCGAAGGAGGCGGTGTCGGGATTCTGAGCGATAGCCCAGCCCCCCAGCCACCAGACGGCGATCAGCGCGCCTATCCCCAGCGCCGGGTAGAGGATGCGCGAGAGCAGGGCGACCCCGAGTCCCTTCCAGTCGAAGGTCTCGCCCTTCATGGCGTTCAGGGTGTCGGCTGTGACTGAGCTCGGTATACTCATATCTTGACCACCTCTTCACGTTCGAAGGGATGGGCGGGATCGACGCCCGGGGCCTTCTCCCAGCCTGGATACTTAGCCATCGCGGCCTTGACGTGTTTGTAGTCGACCAGGTCGTTGGCCACGAACTCCGGATCCAGGTTGTTGAGGAAGGTGGTGTCGCCACCCACCAGGGTCTGGTTCATCGACTCCACGATCAATTTGGTGGCGGAGGGGTAGGGGTAGGGCGAGAAGTCGATACGGCCGTTGTTGAACACCGCCTTGTTGCGTATGGCGTGGGGCGAGCTGTAGTCGGCCTCGTCGTAGTAGGTCATGGCGCGCACGATGGCCTTGCCCGGCATGGGCAGATAGCGCTTGCCATCCTTCGACATCATCATGGCCACTTCCTCCTTGTGCTCCTGGGCGTAGATCTCCGCCCGCACGATGGCGTTCATCACCTTTTGCGTCCACTCGGGCTTGGCGGCAACGGTCTCTTCGTTCATGCAGACCACGCAGCAGGGGTGGTTCTTCCACATGTCGCCGGTGAAGCGCAGCATCTTGCCGCCCGCCTTCAGCTCGCCGAAGGCGTTGAAGGGTTCGGCGACGATGAAGGCGTCGATCTTCTTGGCCGCCAGGGCGGGGGGCATGTCGGGTGGCGGCATGATCATCAGGTTGACCTCGTCCTTGGCCAGCGCTTTGCTCTGGTCCTGGATGACCGGCTTCAATCCTGCGCTACGCAGTCCCATCTGCAGCACGATGTTGTGCATGGAGTACCAATAGGGCACAGCCACCTGCATGCCGCCCAGGTCCTTGAACTCCTTAGCTCCCGTGTGCTTGCCCACGATCAGGGCTGAGCCGTTGATGTGGGCCCAGGACATGATCTTCACGGGGAAGTTGTTGTTGTAGCGCATCCACACCGGGATGGGTTTGAGCAGGTGCACCAGGTTGAACTTGCCGGCGGTGAAACCCTCCACCAGGGGCGACCAGCCCCGGATCAAGGTCGGTTTCTCGGACTTCAGCCCCTCCTCTTCGAAGAAGCCCATGCCGTGGGCCACCAGCAGAGCGGTGGCGTCGGTAATGGGCAGATAGCCGATGCGCACCACCTCGTCGTCGGGCGGGGTCATCTTGGCCAGTCCCGTGCCGGGCAGGGTCATGCCTGCGGCCAGGCCGCCCATGGCCAGCATGTCCATGAGGAAATCCCGGCGGCTCATCTCGTGTTTGAAGATATAGTCGAGTTCGTCGTCTTTCTGTTTGCTCATTGGTCGTTTCCTGTTTTGTAGTATCTAGTTATATTGTCGAGCCCCTGATCACTCAGGGGGCTCTGGGATGGGTTGGGAGGGAGTATTCTGGATGGCTCAAATCGACTTGCCTCTCTGCCGGTTCAGGCCGCTTCCTGCTCGCCGCCCCGCTCTGCGGCCCGGGGCTTTGTTTCCGGCGCATGGTCGTCGCCCACCAGTTGCTTGAACAGGTTCATCAGCTTTTGGCGCTGAGCGCTGAACTCGGTGGCGGCGCGATTGCGCGGGAAGGGTAGATCGACGCTCATCTCTCCCACGATGCGCCCGGGATTGGCCGACATGATCAATACCCGGTCTGCCATAGCGACGGCTTCGTCGATATCGTGGGTGACCAGCACCATGGTGAGTTTCTCGAGGCTGGCTATATTGGCTACCTCGTCCTGCAGCGAGGCGCGGGTGAAGGCGTCGAGGGCGGAGAAGGGCTCGTCGAGCAGTAGCAGCTCCGGTGAAGTGGCCAGCGAACGAGCCAGGGCGACACGCTGCTGCTGGCCGCCGGAGAGGCTCTGTACATGGGCGTCGGCCTTGTCGCTCAGGCCCACCAGGTTGAGCAGGCGATCGATCTTTTGCGGCTCTTTTTTACCGGCGAAGGCCAGACCCAGAGCGGCGTTTTCATAGACGCTCATCCAGGGGTAGAGGGAGGGCTTCTGGAACATCATATTCCATTTGGCGCTGGGCTTGGTGACGGTGTGGCCGTGGATGCGTACACAGCCTTCGGTTGGAATCAGCAGCCCCGCCAGCATGTGCAGCAGAGTCGACTTGCCGCAGCCGCTGCGCCCGATCAGGGCGATTTTCTCGCCGGGCTGGATGCGCAGTTCGATATCCTGCAGGGTCGGTTGCTTCTGGTTTTTGAAGGTGTGGGTGATGTAGTCGATGCTTATGTTGGCGCTCATGATGAAACCTCGGGCATTACTTCTTGTTCAGCTATTTGCAGGGTTCATGCCATGCCCGATTACATCTGCCGACAGTGAGAAAAGCGGCTGTTTTAGGCTTGTTAATCCCATCAATTGTCCACATTGTCGACTATGTCCGACAAAGAGAACGTTTGTAGTTTGAATTGTCCATCCTTTCCTTCCCATCAGAAGTTCCATGCGTCATCTTTGATTTTTCCAGGCACCAACATAGGGCGTCCTCGATTTACTCTTTAACCGCTATCCGGTAAGTTCCCTGTTCACATGAGGTTCGGGTACGTAGTGGTGGGTGAATGGCTCGTCTATTCAGCATAGACCCGAGGCGCGTCGAGTAATGGTTATTAAGCCGGCCGCGGTAAGGTTGGCACCGCATTTGCAGTCACCGTCAGTAAGCGTTTTCAATCCTTCTAAACACAATGAGGTAAACGACCGATGAACAAGACCGAAATGCGCGAAGTCATTCTGGAGGCAAAAAAGACCAAAGGCATGAGCTGGGAGGCGATAGCGTCCGCGGCAGGTCTGGCGCCGGACTATGTGGTATCCGCCTGCCTCGGTATGAATCACCTGGAAAAAGCCAATGCGGATCCGTTGGTCGAGCTGCTCGGGTTGGATGCCGATGTCTCCGTGGCGTTGCAGGAGTTCCCCAACAAGAAGTGGGATCAACTGGTGCCGACCGACCCCGTGCTCTATCGTTTCTATGAGATCGTGGGCGTTTATGGAGAGACCATTAAGGAGCTGATCCACGAAAAGTTCGGCGACGGCATCATGTCCGCCATCGACTTCTCGATGAACATCGAAAAGGAGGAGAATCCGGCGGGTGACCGGGTGGTGGTGACCATGAATGGTAAGTTTCTGCCCTACAAGTCCTGGTGATCCGCAACCGCGCGGTGGCGCAAGCCTTGCTGGTTTCGCGCCTCGCGCCAGGTTGTTTATGTGTAGAATGGGGCCCTGTCCAGCTTCAGGCGGCTTACCTCAAGGATCTGATCGTTCCAGCGTCCACAACCATGCAATAAATTGTAGATTATGGCGTCGGGACTGGTCTGTTTGGCGCAACGGCGACTCAGCGATTGCTGATGCATCGGGCGAGTTGTCCTTCCAATTCACGCAGATTCGACACCTTGAGCGTCGGTTCGATATCCCAGGGATCGAACACCTGCTCATCGGAGCGCTGCACCCAGGCGCTCCTCATGCCTGCGGAGATGGCGCCGATGACATCGAACGGATTGCTCGAGATCAGCCAAGCGTTGCAACCGCAGCTGTTCGAACGCCGTAGAAAATGGTTGTAGACGGCCGGATTGGGCTTGAAGGATCTGAGTTCTTCGACACTGATGATATCGAGAAAATAGCTGTCGATGTCAGCGGCACTGAGCAGGGTTTTTACCGCCTCGACGCTGCCGTTGGAGAAGGCGAAAAGCCTGTGGTCCGCGCCGCAGAGCAGATCCAAGCCCTCTCTGACATCGTTGAACGCCGGCAGCGTTCGATAGAGATTCATCAGCTCCTGTTTCTGCGAAAAACTCAGAGGCGTGTGGTGGAAGGCGCAGGTGTAATTCAAGGCGTCATGGGTGCAGACTGAGAAATCTGCATAGAACTGCATGAGTCCGCGCCGAAAGCTGTACTCCAGTTGCTTGTCACGCCAGGTCTGGGAGAAAGCGGGCGCCTTGTCGCCGACCATCTTTTGCAGTTGTTCGACTAATCCGTGGGTATCGATCAAGGTACCATAGACATCGAAAGCAAGGGTTGCCGGCATAGCTATCACCTGATTTAAGTTAGAGTTATCTGCCTGATACCGCGCCAGCGTCTGCCCAAGATCATGGGCATAACAGAACACTGGCCCGAATGTTTCACCCGGTCGCTTTGAAAAGAAAGTATCCTACTGTTTTGCATGTTGTTTTGTAATATTTACCCGTAGGTCGGGTTAGCGTAGCGTA
>JASFJY010000278.1:0-5234 GCA_050119415.1 Chromatiales bacterium
TAGGTGGCTGTCCTCAAATTCGCTCAAATTCGCGCTCAAATTCGTCCTCCTCAAATTCGTCCTCAAATTCGCTAGTCCTCAAATTCGCTCAGTCCTCAAATTCGCTCAAATTCGCTCTCCTGTAGAGCGCCACCGGGGCGAGGATAAAGAGATCCTGGTCAAGCGTGACCGGGTGTACGCTCAGGCCAGGGAGAGGAATCCATCACGCTGGTCAGGAGAGACACGGAACTGGACACCTGTGGATGCCGTTGCCCTGAATCCAGAGCGAGCCAGCAAGGAAAAAGTCGAAGCGGCTTGAACGAAAAAAGGCGACAACTATCTAGAAAAACACCGCAACAGGCTATGACACTTTACAAAAAATCCGTTCATGCGGTAGGCCGGGGAAACATCCACAACGCCAGCAGATAGATTGCCACCGCGGCGAGGATGACCGAAGAGAAACCGAAGTGGATGGCGATCAGGGTGGCCAGACTGGCGCTGATCACCGAGGCGTAACCGTTGACGCCCCAGGCCCAGGGGGTCAGGGAGCCGGCATGCCGCTTCACCGCGGTCAGGGCCAACGGAAAGGGCAATCCCATGAGATAGGCAAGGGGGGCGATTAGTGCCAATGAGCAGAGCATCTTCATCCCCAGTGGCAGGTTGCCGAGTGCCGTGAAGATCCACCCCAGCGACAGCAGATAGAACAGGCTCAGCAGGGTGATACCGCTGATGGCGGTGGTTGCCATGGCAGCTTGCCCGAAGCGGCGGCTCAGTCCCTGGCAGCTGCGGCTGCCCAATCCGGCGAAGACCAGGAAGGCGGCGAGGGAGATGGCGATGGCGTAGATGGGGTGGTGCAGGAAACGCAGAAAGCGTTGGATGAAGGCGATTTCGATGAAGAGAAAGGCGAGTCCGATGCAGAAGAAGTAGAGCACCACCCGCCAGGTATCGAGATGAGTAGATCTTGCCGGGCTATGACGCGTGGATATGACCAAGGGGAGCAGAATCAGCAGGGCGCCGATCAGTACCGTGACCACCAAGGTGATCAGTAGGACCACATAGCCCCACTCGATCAGAGGCATGCCCCCCTGGCCACGCAGTTCGTAGGCTTCGAAAAAGCTGGACCACTTGAAGAAGTGGTGAAAGTAGGGGCGGTCGTCGCTGGCCGGTCGGAGGTTGAACTTGTAGCTGTCGAAAAAGGCCTCGGCGTCGCCAGACACCATTGCCTGGGTGGCGGTGTGGAAATAGGGCATGGCCAGCTGGTTGTAGCGGTTGCTCTGAGCTTCGGTGATTTGCGGTGTGTAGGCCAGATCGAAAAAGCGCGCTTCGCTGAAGCGGGATACGGCATCCAACTCCTCCTCGCTGAAGGGGCCGTTCTTGATCAGCAGGGTACCGGTCTGCCAGCTGCGGATCAGCACCAGGCGACGCGCTGGTTCAGGCAGGCCAAGCTCCTGCATCGCCTGTAACGCGGTGGCGAACAGTTTCAAGGTGTCGCGCGGTGGCATTTTGATCCAGCGGGTGATCGCCAGGTAGCCGTCGGGCGCCAGACGCGACAGATAGAGCATCAACGCCTCCCGGGTGTAGAGATAACTTTCGTTGAGGGCGTAGAGTCCGGAAGCCGAGGCGCCGGCGGCGTCGACCAGGGCCATCTGAATCAGGTCGTAGCGTGTATCCGTATGGCTGAGGAAGTCGCGTGCCTCGGCAATGTGCAGCCGGGTCCCAGGATGGCGATAGACGGGACCGGCATAGTCGGCGAAGTGATGGTTGACCAACTCGACGACCTGGGGATTGAGTTCAAGGGCGTCGATTGTATTTACATCATGGTAACGGGCCAGCAGCAGATCGCTGCCGGTGCCGCTGCCGATAACCAACAACTTGTCCGGTAGACGCAAATGGTAGGGCAGCGCGGCGGTGGTCCGGTCCAGATAGCCCAGCTCCTTAAGGGAGTCGGGGTAGGCGGTGATGGCAGAGAGGTTGTCGGCGTCGGTGAAGAGTCCCAGCTGTGGCGGTGGCAGGGTGTCGGCGATCAGGCTCAGGCCCGGGGCGTGGCGCAGCGGCACCTCCTCGCTGGCCACCAGTGTCAGGTATCCCAATGGGCTGGATTGTCTCTCGATTATCTCACTTCCTTTGATCTGCATTGTCTGCGCCAAGCCTTTATAGGGTGAGTAAATGAGCTTGATATGGGGTGCACTGGCCAACAGCAACAGGACGACCACGCCCAGGATCCCCTGCAGTGCGCGCTCGTTGGGTAGCCGCAGTTCCCTCACCGCCAGCCCGGCGGCGACCACCCCGGCAAGGCTGACCACTACCAGTATCCGCTCCGGCAGCAGCAGGTACATCAGTCCGATGATGGCGAGAGAGCCGGCGCCCGCACCCAGCAGGTCCACGGCATAGATGGTGGAGGTTCGTTCCTCCCCATAGGCCATGAAAGTCATGCAGATGGCGCCGGCGGCGAAGAGGAAGGGGAGGGTCAGCAGCAGGAAGAGTAGGATTAGTCTGGGGATCTGGCGGGGATTCCACAACAGCTCCTCGATGTTGAAGTCGATCGCCTGGGCCAGCAGAAAGCCCCCCAGGGAGGAGAGGGCGAAGAGCAGGAGAGTGGTGCTATAACTCCAGCGATAGTGGGGTACAATCCGGTCTCCGAAGCGCCACAACAGAGTGCCGCTGAAGCCGTATCCCAGCAGTGCCAGGGCGATCACCAGATAGGCGAAATGGTGCCACTGGATAATGGAGAAGAGCCGCATCAGCAGGATCTCGTAGCTCAATGCCGAGGCGGAGAGCAGCGCCAGCGAGAGATAGGGTGGGTTAGCCCGCATAGCTCATCCGCCTCCTACTGCGGCGGCCCAATGGCGCGTTCTGTTTGGCTTTTGTTGCGTCAGGGCGCTCGAGATGCTGGACGAACCGGTGTGAGCAACGCGGGCTAAGCGACATGGCGAGCCAGCTCCACCGACGTCAATGTTCGCCGGTCAACGGTACGAAGCGCACCGGCAGGATCTGTCTGACGCTGAGTTCCTCCTGCTCATCCTTCCGTACCAGCAGCAGCTGTTGGGTCATGAAGCGGCTGCCCACCGGGATGATCATGCGCCCGCCCGGTTTGAGCTGCTTCACCAGCGGTGGTGGGATGTGGCTGGCGGCGGCGGTGACGATGATCAGCTCGAAGGGGGCCTCTGACTGCCAGCCGAAATAGCCGTCGGCGATCATCACCTCGATATTGTCATAATCCAGCCGCTGCAATCGCGCTGTCGCCTGCTCGCCCAGGGGTTCAATGATCTCCATGGTGTAGACTTTCGAGACCAACCGCGAAAGCACCGCTGCCTGGTAACCGGAGCCGGTGCCGATCTCCAGGGCCCGGTCCTGCGGTTGGGGATCGATCAGGTCGGTCATGATAGCCACGATGTAGGGCTGCGAGATGGTCTGGCCGTAGCCGATCGGCAACGGGCGGTTCTCATAGGCCTGATCGCGCAGCTCTTCGGGCACGAACAGGTGGCGCGGCACCTGGTTGAGGGTTCTCAACACACCCGGATTCAGGGCCGCCCGCTGAAGATACTCGCTGGTCCGCCGCACATCCGCCTCGATCTCCTGGATCAACGCCTGCCGCACGGCCGTAAAGTCTGCCGCCGGCGGGATGGAAGGCAGCAGGCAGAGCGTCACGAACCCCAAAACTGTGATTGGATAACGCATCGGGCACCTCGGAGTTGCTTCCCAGTCTACTCTTAAGGAACCTCCGATCAATTCATGAATCGGCGCGGGACGGCTGGAATGTCCCGGCTCTGCGTTGAAAAGCTTCGCAATAGCCGGCTATTACGTGCGCTTTTCGCCTTGATCCGGAATATTTCATCTCGCCACGCGCGCGATCCAGAATTAATCAGAGGTTCCTTAACTATAGACCTTGAGTGCTCCAGTCAGCACGGAGACCAAGCTACCGTGAAGCAGCGAATCTCCCATGTGATCGGCGTCGATGACGCCCCCTTCGAATCTTCCCGTCGGGGCGATGTGCTCATTGTCGGCGCCGTCTATGGCGGCGCACGCCTGGAGGGGGTGCTGCATAGCCGGGTGCGGCGTGATGGGATCAACAGCACCCGGCGCATTGCCGAAATGGTGAAAGAGTCCCGATACGCCGAACACCTGCAGCTGGTGATGCTGCAGGGCATAGCCATGGCCGGTTTCAATGTGGTGGATATCCATGCCCTAAGCCGGATGCTTGAACGGCCGGTGTTGGTGGTGATGCGCCGCCGACCCGATTTGCAGGCCATACGCGCGGCACTGTTTAACAAAGTGCCTGGCGGGCGGCGTAAGTGGCGGCTGATCGAAGCGGCGGGTGAGGTGGAAGCCGTAGATGCCCTGTTTGTGCAGCGCGTCGGCATCGATTTGACTGGGGCAACGGCGCTGGTACAGCGGTTGGCCGTGGCAGGCCATCTGCCGGAGCCCCTGCGTACCGCCCATCTCATTGCTGGAGGCATGAGCCCCCTGCAGACCCGTCAGCGGGCTTGAAGCTTCTGCCTTTACAAATCTTAACGCTGACAAAATTTCACTCTGTGTGTCGCGACTTGATCCAGATCATTGCAGGGCTCTGATTTACTCTTTGTCAGGATTATGGTTGGTGATTTTGGGCGGCGTCAGGACAAAAAAGCGTGTATGTTATCAACTTAATGGATTTAGTCTTTCGATTTAGAGAATTGCATTGGCAACCACCCGCTGCATCGGATTATATCGAAAGGGCCAGGGAGTGACTCATACAAGGCGTCGAACCGGATGACCTTGCAATCCTTGCGGGGCTTGGACTCGATCGCGCCCCTTGTAGAGAGGCATGACAAAGGAGTCTTTCCCATGACACTAAACAAGGCTGCCGGTACCGCGCTCGATCGCATCAAGCAGGAGCTGTCCGGTCTTAAGTCTTTTACCCGGCTCAAGGTCAGCGGTCAGGAACTGCGGCGCTTTTTTCACCAAACTGAGTGGCAGCAAAGGGAGATCTGTTTCTATCGCGACAAATGGTGGAGCGAGGAGGGTGGGATTCTGCATGCGGAACTCTTTTGTCTTGTGTCCGAAGTGCAGCTGGCGCTGGCGGGAAGTCCCCAGTCCCTGGCCAACCCGGACTATGCGATCCCCTTCGAATATTTCCAATATGGGATTTCGACAGGCGATGTCGAGCGCTCCTGGTCCATCTGTTCGTTGGGTGACCTGGCCGAATTCGAGGCCCGCATGCATACCTGGTTAAACGGCATCGCGCTGCCTTGGTTCGAGCAGTTCGAATCGATGGA
>JASFJY010000279.1:0-5234 GCA_050119415.1 Chromatiales bacterium
TACGTTTGGAGGCACCGGTGAAGGCCCCCTTCTCGTAGCCGTAGAGTTCGCTCTCCAGCAGGTTCTCCGGAATCGAGGCGCAGTTGATGGCAACAAAGCGTTGATCGCCACGGTCGCTGAGGCCGTGAATTGCTCTAGCCAACACCTCCTTGCCGGTGCCGCTTTCGCCCAACAGCAGCGCCGTGATATCCGTTGGGCTAATCTTCTCTATAACTCGGCAGACCTCGAGCATTTCAGGACTGTTGGCGATCACACCGTCCAATGGAGTATGGTTCTGGGTAGCCGCCAGCGCCAGGTTCTCCTGTTCCAGGGCATGCACGTGGAATGCCCGGTCGATGATTATCTTGAGCACATCGGGATCGATTGGCTTCTGATAGAAATCGTAGGCGCCCAATTCGATCGCTTTGAGCGCATTTGCCCGCTCGTCATTACCGGTCACGACGATCACTTTGGTCTGCGGTTGCAGGGAGAGTATCTCCTTCAGTGTGGCGAAACCCTCTGTCTCGTTGGTGGGATCGGGGGGCAAGCCAAGATCCAGCGTAACAACCGGCGCATTGGTTCTCCGCAACAGATTGATCGCTCCCTGCCTGTCCTCAGCCACATGCACTTCATAGGCGTCGAAACTCCATTTCATCTGACTCTGTAGTCCCGGATCATCCTCGACCACAATCAGTGATTGTAACTGGTTACTCTCTTTCGTCACGAAATGACCTCTGTCTGCTTCATCGTTTGAATATCCTGCTGTTCGCTCATGTTTGCTTCCAGGGGTACCACAAGAGTGAATTTTGTACCCACGCCCGGCTGGCTTTCAACGCAGAGATTACCCTTGAGTGAGCGGATATACTCACGTGTCTCATACACCCCGATGCCCATGCCGGCGTTGCCCTTGGTCGTTTCGAAGGGGCGGAACAGCCTGTTGTTGATAAACTCCTCGTCCATCCCGACACCACTATCCTCGATCTCGACGACGGCCGATCCCGCACGTTCAAACACTTTCACATCAATCCGGCCATTCTCGGGTGTCGCTTCCTGGGCATTTTTGATCAGGTGCACCATGATGGCGGTAAATCGATCCTTGTCAGCTATCAATTTCAGGAAATTGGACTCGATACTCAATTGGGGCTTCGGCAGGTCATGGTAGAGTTCGTTGACAGCCTGGGCAACCGCCTCCTCGACAAAGAACTGTATGGTATCGCCACGCTCAAATCGTCCCTTTCTCAGCTGAGCCAATAGTTTACTCATTTTACTGACAGCATTGCCGATGGTCTTGACCGCGTCGTCCATGAATTCCGGATTGTGTTTATGCCGTTCGGCATTCTTCACCACCAGTTCCAACTGCGCTATCAGATTTTTCAAGTCATGCACCACAAAGGCCGAGAGCCGGTTGAAGGCCTCGAACTGGTTTGCTTCCATCAGCGCCCTGGTGGTGCGAATCAGAGTCAGGTAACTGCCCGCCTGTTGCGCGGCGGTCTTTAGCAGATCCCGATCCTCCCAGTTGATGGTCCGCGGCGATCTCGGCTTGAGCAGCAGGATAAAACCCAACAGCTCGGAATGGAAGCTGATCGGCACCAACAGCCATCTGTTCTTGTGTGAGAGTATCTCTTCAGAAACGCTCAAATCGTCATACAGGCCCGGCGAGTTGAGATACTCATTGAGATCGACAACCCAATCCCTCTCCTTGAGAAAACGGATCAGTGAACTCTCCCCACTCAAAGTGGCTTTACTCATCACCGATTGCCACTGGGCCATCTGACGAAAAGTCGATGATTCGTCCTTCAGCCAAAGGACCCCCCCTCCCGAATCAACAATATCGGCGATGGCCTTGACCACCCTCTCTCTGATCTGGTCATCCAGCGCCCCCTCCGAAAGGGTCTGGATAAACCTCAGCCACTCGTCCCGGTAATCATATTTGTAATTGAAAAAGTGCTTGCTTAGGAATACCACCAGACGCGATCGCAGATGTACCGAGGCAAGCAGCGCAATGAGCACGACCAGCGCGATGAAGAAAAAGATCACCTGCAGGGCCTTGCCCCAGGTGCCGCCGTAGAACTTGATATAGTAACCCACGGCTGACATCAGCAGCAGATAGGCCGCGGCGGCGAACAGCACCGAGGCGTGGAAGATGACCCGCCTCGAGACGAAGACCCGTACCGACCAGTCCGGATTCCGCGCCGCGGCGATCGCCACCATGGGAGCGGCGAAGGCACTGATGAATCCCCGCGCCATCCAAAAATCCCGGTCGACCTCCTTGTAGAGCAGGCCGTCGGCATAGAGAAAAAAATCGTAGGAGAAAAGCAGGCCGATGCCGAAGTAGAGATACTTCACCGCCCAGCGCTTCTCTGGCCGGGTATTTCTGAACAGCTGCTCAATCAGGGTCAGTCCGGCTATCGCCAAACCGAGATGGCCCACCAGTTGCAGACTGGCAACGCCTTTCCACTGGACGAAACCGGGCAGGATGAGGGCCGTGATCTCAAGCACCGCCAGCACCAGCATCAACAGCAGAACGGTCGCCGGGGCATAGATCAGCAGCCCCTCATCCTCACCGCCCGCTTCCCGCAGCGATTTCAGTAGCTTATAGAGAAATGTAAACCAAACCAGATACTTGCCGATCTCGAAGACCTGGTAGAGAACCATGGTTGCCAGGGTATACTTCAACTCCAGCGCCACGCCACTGAGCGCCCAGCAGCCGGAAACCACCGTCGCGATCAGCAGATAGGCGCCCTCCACCCTGCCCCGCCAGGTCGTCAGCAATAGCAGGCTCAGCAGCAGAAAAAGCGTTGCTGCAAAGCTGTATCCAATGATGCCAATATACAAGGTGGATAACCTCTGGGAACCTGCCGATCTGTTTTGTTGATACGTATGTGAACTAGTTGATCGTCACAAATTGACGCGACTTTAACCGAACCCCCGATCGAGACGACTGTCTCATTCTTTGTCAAGCAGGGCCGGAAGTTATATATCAGTGAGTTAATCTATGGCGGCCGACTAAATACGCGGAGTAAAACTCTATATACTATAGATTATGGTTTATGGATTCATCAATTTCCGAGAGCCTAGCTTCAGAGGCCTTTTGCCCTGATAATAGGCGGATTCAAAAAACGATATCACGGAATCAAGTAACATCAGGTTTTACTATGCAACTCATCTTTCCCAATCTGTCTCACCCCACCTCACCGGCTCTGAACACCAGACCGACACCTGGCAATTATTCTAGAAAAATCAGTGGCTTCACGCTGATTGAAGTGATGGTGGTGGTGGTCATTCTGAGCATTCTCGCCGCCGTTGTGGTACCCAAGATCATGGACCGGCCAGAGCAGGCGCGCATCACAAAGGCCAAAAGCGACATCCGCGCCTTGGAGGCCGCTCTGAACCTTTACCGGCTAGACAATATGCTCTACCCCACCACCGATCAGGGGCTGGAAGCACTGGTCACGGCCCCCACCGACTCGCCGGAACCGAAAAACTGGAAAGATGGCGGCTATCTCGACCGCGTGCCCGTAGACCCCTGGGGCAATGCCTACCTCTATCTCAATCCCGGCTCCCATGGAAGCATAGATATCTATAGTAGCGGAGCCGATATCCAGTCAGGCGACGACGATATCGGCAACTGGGGCCTGGAGTAACAGGCTGATTTTATGACCCCGCCGGCGCCATTCGCAAAAAACTCAGTGGCTGGCTTCACCCTCATCGAGGTGATGGTGGTGGTGGTCATCATTGGCATCTTGATCAACTTCACCGTGCTCTCCCTGCGCAGCCAATCTCCGGTTAATCAACTCAACGAGGAGGCCCTGCGCATGAAGAGCCTGATCGAGATCGCCAGCGAAGAAGCCCTGCTACGCTCCAGCCTAATAGGCGTCGACATCAGCGAAACGGGCTACGGCTTCCTGCGGCTCGAAGAGGAGATCTGGCAGCCGGTCAACGACACTTTGTTGCGCAATCGGGAGCTGCCGGAGGAGGTCAGCATCAGCCTGACCCTGACCCAGCCGTCCGGCGATGACAGCGATGCCGGCGACAGCGAAGAGAAACGGACACCCGAGATCATCCTCCTGAGCAGCGGCGAAATCACCGCCTTCGACCTCAAGATCAGCTCCACCCTTACCGATGCCTACTACAGGCTCAGCGGCGATGAAACGGGTGAGCTGATCCTCGACCGGGTCTCCCCCTAGTTACCGGAAATGCCAAAACGACACTCCTATCAGCACGGCTTTACCCTCATGGAGATCCTGGTGGCGCTCACCATCCTTGCCATCGCCCTGGCGGCCGTCATCACCCTGGCCTCCAATCAGGCCCTCAACACCACCCATCTGCGTGACAAAACCCTGGCACATTGGGTGGCCATGAACAAGATCACGGAACTGCAGCTCAGCGACGAATGGCCGGCCAAGGGAGAGAAGGAGGGCAAGGAACAGATGGGGCTGCATGAGTGGTACTGGGTCAGAACCATCACGGAGACCCCGGACGAGCGGGTGCGACAGGTCGATATTGCGGTCTATCTCGACAAACAGGACGAACGCCCGGTCACGAACCTCATCAGCTTTCTCTCCCAACCCCTGTGATGGCCCACCTCCTATCCACCGCGCCAGTCCGAAGCCGAGGTTTCACCCTACTGGAATTGATGATCGCGATCACCATTTTTGCGATTATCACCACCTTCGCCTATGCCGGCCTGGATGTGGTCCTCGACACCAAACACCAGACCGAACAGCATCTCGATCGCCTTGCAAAACTGCAGCTGGGCCTGCATCTGCTGCAGCAGGACATCCAACAGGCTGTCGACCGACCGATTCGAAACGCTTTCGGAGACAGCGAGCCTGCCATGCGCAGCAACAGCAGCCTCTCCGAGCTGTTATTGGAGCTGACACGATCAGGCTACGCAAATCCCATGAAGATGCCCCGCAGCCAACTACAACGTGTCGGCTATCAACTGGAGGACAATACCCTATACCGGATCACCTGGCCGGTACTCGATCTCGCCCAGGACACCGAATCCCGTCGCCAGAAGCTGTTCGACGGCGTCGAAGACCTGACCATCAGCTTTTTCGACAAGAACTTAGAGCGCAAAACCACCTGGCCCCCCACTTCATCGGATGACTCCGACAAGGACCGGGAGACACTGCCCAGGGGGATAGAACTGGAAATCGAAACTGAAACCATGGGCACGCTGCGTCGCCTCTTCAGGACGCCGGAGTCACTGCCCGAGAACACCTCGACATGAAACAGGCGCCCGCTGCAGC
>JASFJY010000280.1:0-5222 GCA_050119415.1 Chromatiales bacterium
CGATCAGGCCCGGCTGCTGCCCGCCGAAGAGATCTGGGGCACCAGTGTCTGGCATACCGATGAGTGGCTACACAACCGCCACCAGGATCCCATGCTGCGTATCGCCGCCGTGGGGCGTGCCGCCGAGACCGGCTGTCTCTACGCCGCCGTCGTCAACGATCTGCACCGGGCCGCCGGGCGCTCCGGCGTCGGCACGGTGATGGCTTCCAAGAATCTCAAGGCGGTGGCCGTGCGCGGTACCCTCGGCGTCGGTAATATCAAAGACCCGAAGAAATTCATACAGGCCGTCAACGCCGGCAAACAGGTGTTGGCCGACAACGCTGTTACCGGCCAGGGCCTGCCCAAATACGGCACCCAGGTACTGATGAACGTGATCAATGAGATCGGCGCCCTCCCCACCCGCAATATGAAAGAGGTGCGGTTCGAGGGCGCCGGTAAGGTTTCCGGTGAGGCCATGCATGAGCCGCGCCGCTCCGATGGCAAGCCCAACCTGACCACCAATGCCGGCTGTTTCGGTTGCACCATCGCCTGCGGTCGCATCTCGACCATCGACCAGGGCCACTTCTCCATCAAGAACAAGCCGGAATATTGGGGCAACTCGGGCGGACTTGAATACGAAGCCGCCTGGGCCCTGGGGCCCGACACCGGGATCGACGACCTGGATGCCCTGACCTACGCCAACTTCATCTGCAATGAGGACGGTTTCGATCCCATCTCATTCGGTTCAACCCTGGCGGCCGCCATGGAACTCTACAAGATTGGCGCCATCACCACCGAGCAGACCGATGGCGTGGAGTTGAAGTTCGGTTCCGCCGAGGTCCTGGTGTGGGCCGCCGAGGCGATGATGAGCGGTGTTGGCTTTGGTCGCGACCTGGGTCTTGGCTCCAAACGCCTATGCGAGAAATATGGCCACCCTGAACTCTCCATGACCGTCAAGGGACAGGAATTCCCCGCCTACGATCCACGTGGTATCCAGGGCATGGGGCTGGCCTATGCCACCTCCAACCGGGGCGCCTGCCATCTGCGGGGCTATACCGTCGCCTCCGAGGTGCTGGGCATCCCGGAGAAGACCGATCCCCTGGTGACCGAGGGCAAGGCTGGGCTGGTGAAGGCCTTCCAGGACGCCACCGCCGCGGTCGACTCCAGCGGCCTCTGTCTCTTCACCACCTTCGCCTGGACCCTGGAGGATATCGCTCCCCAGGTCGACGGCGCCTGCGAAGGCGAGTGGACGGCGGAACGCATGCTGGAATTGGGCGAGAGGGTCTGGAACATGGAGCGCGATTTCAACCTGCGCGCCGGCATCACGGCCGCTGACGACACCCTACCCAAGCGGCTGCTCACCGAACCAGCCAACGTGGGCCCCGCCAGCGGACGGGTCGCTGAGCTGCCGGCCATGCTGACGGAGTATTATGAGCTGCGGGGCTGGAGCGCCGACGGCGTACCGACCAGTGAGACCCGTCAGCGCCTCAGCCTCAACTAAGCGGCAGCGCCATGCATCACGTCGTTATCGGAGGCGGACCGGCGGGAGTGAACGCATGCGAAATCCTGCGTCGGCTCGATCCGGATTGTGGAATTTCCCTGCTCACTGGAGAGTCGGCCACCCCCTACTCCCGCATGGCCATCCCCTACCTGTTGGAGGAACAGATCGATGAACGGGGCACCTATCTGCGCAAGCAGCCGAACCACTACGCCGATCTGGGCATCGAGCTGCGGCACGATAACGCCAGCGGTATCGATCCGCAACAGCGCACCCTACAACTCAACGACGGAAGCACCCTTGACTACGACCGCTGTCTTATCGCCACCGGCGCGATACCCGTCAAGCCGCCGATTCCTGGTATCGATCTGCCGGGCGTGCACAACTGCTGGACGCTTGAGGATGTCCGCGCCATCGTAAAACGGGCGCGCCCCGGTGCGCCGGTGGTGCTCATCGGCGCCGGTTTCATCGGCTGCATCATCATGGAGTCACTGCTCAAGCGCAATCTCACCCTCACCGTGGTGGAGAAAGGCGACCGCATGGTGCCCCGCATGCTCGACGATGTAGCGGGTGGCCTGTTGAAGCGCTGGTGTGAAGCCCAAGGTGTCCAGATCATGACCGAGAGCGGCGTCGATGCCATCGAGGCCCATGGCGAGCTACTCAGGGTTCACCTCGACAACGGAGCCAATCTATCCGCAGAACTGGTGATCACGGCTATGGGCGTGCGCTCCAACACCGCTTTTTTGCTGGATTCAGGGATCCAGCTCGACCAAGGGGTGTTGGTGAATGACCGTCTGCAAACCAACCATGCGGAGATTTATGCCGCCGGTGACGTGGCTCAGGGACGTGACTTCTCCAGCGGCGGTTCTATAGTTCAGGCGATTCAAACCACCGCCGTAGAGCATGCCCGCATTGCCGCTCACAACATGGTGGGAGATGAATCCATCCGCCATCCGGGAAGTATCAACATGAACATCCTCGACACCCTGGGGCTGATCTCCGCGTCCTTCGGTCAATGGAATGGGGTACCGGGTGGCGAGCAGGCCGTTTTGCTAAACAAGGACAGTTTCGATTACCTGACCCTGCAGTTCGAGGAAGACCGACTGATCGGTGCCAGCAGCCTGGGACACAGCCAACATCTGGGCGTACTCAGAGGATTGATCAGGAGCCAGGCCCCCCTGGGGGTCTGGAAAAGGCGTCTCATGCAAGACCCGACCCGCCTCATGGAGGCCTATCTGGGATCGGTCCAGGGAGTCTGTTGAATTAGTGGTCAGTGTCGATTTCAAGCTGTATGCGGATCTGATGCGCTATCTGCCGCCCAATGCGAAACAACAGAGCGTCAGCGTGGAGATGCCCGAAGGCTCGACCATCTACGATCTGATGGAACGTTTCCAGGTGCCCAGGGAACAGGCCCATCTGGTGATCTGCAACGGTTTCTACATTCCCCCCTCCCAACGCGGTACCTATCAACTGCAGGAGCGGGACATCATCGCCCTCTGGCCGCCGGTGGCGGGCGGATGACACCTGTCACCACGATCCAGCGCATCATGTCGATCAGCCATGACGAATTTCTGCGCAATCTGAAACCGCTCGGCAAGCACTATCCCTATCGCATTGATAGAAGGGGGCGCAGGATTCATCTAAGCATTGAAGACCGGACGATCGAAATCAGACTCGGCACAGAAGGATACCGAAGATTAGGCGCCCTGGAGCTGCCGGAGACAGCTGTCGAATTTCACTTTCATAACTTTGAAGTGCAGGAGATCGAACGGTTCTTCTTCCGCTTCGATCTCTGTTTTCGGCGTGGCGGTGGATAAAGGACCATACCCCTCTAAACAAATTCTCTCATACTTCTATACTCATTAATCCCGATCCTTCATATGCAGGCCCGTGGCTGTTCAACGAGTACATGCGGTGCGAATAAAGAGGCCGGGACCAACTCAACTTCAAGGAAAGGAGACGACATGAATCGGCAACACACATTACTGAGATGTTGGCTGGCGGTTTTTCTCTTCACACTTCCACACACTCCGTCACTTGCCGACAAGCACCACGACCCTATCGTCGCCTTTGGCGACAGTCTTTCCGACCCCGGCAACACCTACCACCTGTATGGAGTCGCTTTGACACCGCCCTATGAAACCCTCGATGCGCTGCTGCTACCCCAGGCTCCCTTCGCCATCGGCGGATACCGTTTCAGCAACGGCCCGACCTGGATCGAGCAGTTCGCCAGGTCGTTAACGCCGCACTCCTCCGCCGGACCGGCCTATGCCGATTGGTTACCCGGCCGTGAAAGAGGTACCAACTACGCCGTGGGCGGGGCATGCGCGCGACACAACGGTGGAGGCTACGACCTCACCGATCAGGTTAATCACTATCTTTCCCAAAGAGCCGACCATGTCGAGGCCGAGACGCTCTATGTCATCGAACTCGGTGCTAACGATGTCAGCGATGCAATGTCCGCATTTACACTCGATGCTACTGGAGCAGCCAGCGCCGCTATTGTCTCATCGGCCCTGACGGCGATTTCTGACAACATCCAATCGCTCTACGCCGGTGGTGCCCGAAGATTTCTGCTCTCCAATGTTCCAGACATCTCGCTGACACCGGCCATACGCAAGCTTGACGTGATAGCGCCCGGTTCGGTCATGGCGGCCAGCATCGTCAGCGCTCAGTTCAATGCCGGCATCGATAGCTTGATCGCTCAACTCGAGCGTCAGCTGCCCGGCCTGTCACTAACTAAACTCGACTTTCACGACTGGTTGAACGAGATAGTGAGAAATCCTGAGCGATACCATCTGACCAATGTCACCGATGCCTGCATCATGCCGAATGTAGCACCCTACAACTGCCTCGAACCGGAGCGCTATTTCTTCTGGGACGGCATCCATCCAACCACAGCGGGCCATAGCATCTTTGCCGATTTTTCCAGGAAAGTGCTGCATTCTGTTCCCTAATGATGAAGAGAACCACCGCTCGAATTTTATTCCTTCACCACCTTTCATCGTTTGACGAAATAGCCGACCTTCATTAACCCGAATATTTCATCCGGTCGCGCCGTCCAGCTGCGGTATTTGCTCTATCATCAATAGCTTGCTATTGAGGGACAGCACAGGGATGTGCCGTTTACGGACCTAAGAATGGACTCAATCGCAAATACGCATCTGAACAACGATCCCGATACGATCATCGCGTTCCCGGATGACACATGGGTTAAGCAATGGACTGCTGTCCTTGTCGTCATCCCCACACTGTACGGCTATTTCAAGAAGAATCCGTCTTTTGAAATCATCGATCTATCCAAAAAACTTTATGGCAATGTTTTTTAATATTTCTATTTAGCATAGTAATAATTTTGCATATTTATTCCTATTTCGCTTGGTTTTGGTGTTATTTCTTTTATTTCCTCTCTCATACAGACTTGACATATGTGATATTTAACTGTATGTAATAAATCATGCGCACCGGTAGACAATGGAGTTTGTGCAATCGTCGATAGCCTAACCCATTCATATAGAGATATTTCCGTTTGAGAAAATGTTACCACCGGTACGATGAGTGTGTTCGCAGACTAAACTCTTGACGACACCTCCCAAACCATGCCGAATATAATCTTGGCGCCCGATTGAGACTCGGCCAAAAAGGTTTCATATATTAGGGACTTGTTAGCAAGGATGACAAAATCGGAATCGATCATGTATGAACAAAATACGTGAATCAGGGATTGTTTAGTTATTTCGCGTCT
>JASFJY010000281.1:0-5217 GCA_050119415.1 Chromatiales bacterium
GCGCAAGCTCAAGGATGATCCCGTCGGGGCCGGGCGGCCGGTGCCATGGATTCAGCTCAAGGGCTATTGGCTGCAACAGGCCGGGTTTGCGATCAATACCCCGGTCAAGGTCAGGGTCATGGACGGTTGTTTAGTGCTCACAACAGAGGTATGAGGCAATGACACATATCGACGTAGAAATGCCGGAAAAGATCTTTTCGGTACTTCACTGCTCCCCCAGGGAACTGGGTAAGGAGATGCAATTGGCAGCGGCAGTGCATTGGTATCAGCAAGGCCGTATCTCTCAAGAGTGGGCGGCCAATATCGCCGGCATGGATCGAACCGATTTCCTATTGGCCTTGGCTCGTTTAGGCAAAGACTCTTTTCAAGTGGACTTTGATGACTTGGACCGTGAGTTAGCCCGTGACGGATAAGGTCATCATCAACGCTTCACCGTTGATCTTTCTTTCTCACAGCCATCACCTGGCCTTGCTGAAAAGCTTTGCCGATGAAGTCTGGGTACCGGCGCCCGTTGCCGAAGAGATTTTGCGGCGTGGGCATGAAGACATCACCGCCCAAGCGATCAAGAACACGGCTTGGCTGGTCATGCAGCCTGTCGAAGAGATTCCCATGTCCATTTTGGAATGGCGGCTTGGTGCGGGGGAATCGGCGGTGTTGGCGTTGGGCCTTGCTCATCCTCACACCGAAGTCATTATCGATGACCTGGCGGGTAGAAAATGCGCCGACAGTCTGGATATTCCGGTACGCGGCACATTGGGATTGGTGTTGGTCGCCAAGAAACGCGGGGTAATTCCAGCAGCCCGGCCCGTCATGGAAGACATGATGAGCGCCGGGCTTTACCTTTCAAAGCGGATTCTGGATCGGGCGTTGGAGAAGGTTGGGGAGTAAACAAACAAAAGCCATAGCCAGAGGGCTCGGGCTTTTGATGGATGTCCCAGAATGCCTGCTGGAGAAACTCCAGCCCGCTTACCCGGGTTCGACGCAGGTCAAGTTCGTTGATCTGGATCAGGCGGATGATCTCACCGTCTGGCGCTTCGCCAGGGACAACGGTTTCACCATTGTCACCAAAGATTCGGATTTTCATGAGTTCAGCTTGCTCTATGGTAATCCGCCGAAGGTCATCTGGCTCAAGTGCGGCAATAAACCCAAGTGGTACGTACTCGGTCTACTGCTTAATAACCTGGAGAAGATCAAAGCTTTTTTTGATGATGAACAAACCTCTTGCCTGGAGATTTATTAACGGTCACTTTTATTCCTCGCATGCGCTTTGCCTAACCAGCCTGCCGGGTCATGAACTGAATCAGCAAAGGGGCTAAACAGCCCCTTTATTTTTGCGGGTGTCCCCATCTGTTGATGTTTGATTGCCCGCTTGGCTTTTGGTGGATGTCCTCGAATTCATCTGAATAAGGAAAGGGGCTAAATAGTCCCTTTGTTTTTGTGGGTGTCCCCATCTGCGTTTTTTGCTCGATCTTGTTTTCGGAGCTCAATACTGAGCCTATGCTTTCCCCTGTCAACGCTTAACCTTGTCCTTACGGATGTCAGCCCATGACTCGGGGTCTTGGCGGATCGCTAATCCTTACCAAGTAGCGGACTTTCACCGCCAATCTTTTGCCGATTTATCTCGGCGCACTGAGTGTCCTCGAATGAAATAGTTTTATTATTTTTGCTCTACTCGTTTTAGAACTTCTTTAAGCATCTTCTTCGGCCCTACAGCCATACCAGCGGCCTTGATCCCATATTTTGCAAAGCTTGCCGCCTTTTCAAAATCACCACGCACCTCATGTATCCTAGCCAAGATCAGACTTGCTCTGACCTTCGTTAATGAGGCAAAAATATCTGGCATATCCTCATTTAAATCCTCTGGAAGAATAGAAGAAAGATCTTCATCAATGCTATAACGACTGAAAAACTCTCCTACCCGCCCAACAATTAAATCGACGATCTCATTAATAGACTCAGATGCTATTGGCCACCAATGATCTTTTTGCGATAAGTCAGGAGTTAAACGAAGCTTCACTTCGCAATCAGGCAATTCAATCTGTTTATTGCTAGCCAACTCAGTTGTTCCAACTTTCGGCAGGAAATCATAGTGAACCCCCACGTTTACACAAACTGTTGGTTCAGAACTGTGCTTCTGAATATAAACAACATTTATCTCATGACTATCATTAAAGCGAACAAAAAGATCATCTGCCGATTTTTCAAATCCTAATGCCCCTAACGGCTCAGATAATTTCTCTGCTAGAGAAGTAATAAAGTCAGTAAATTTCATAATTACTCAACGATATCAATGCCAAATTTTTCCAATTTTTGTCTTAGAGGGCCTGTCGGACCACTCTTTCCTGTTACACCACTAGGTGAAAATTCCCATTGAACACGATCAACTTGACCAGATCTCAATAACTTCACATCTCGTGCAAGTTCTTGTCTTACACGCGGAGTTAAACTTGTCCTTCCGACTTTTGACTCGATTGCTGTTGTTCCATCTAGAACATCAACTCTTCGTAATCCACCCGTTACACGGAAGTTTTGTTCGATAGCTCCGCCAGTCCGTGCAGCAATCGCATCTCTTACGGCATCACCAGCAGCTTTATTTGCTTGGACTGTACTGTTTGGAACAACAGAGCACTCCGGTGGACCCGTCGTACTACGATCCGATTTTCGCTGACACGTCAGCCAGTTAAAAACGTTTTCGGCCTGATGCCCAGTCCAGGTTGGATTTTGATCCCCCGACGCGACTTTGGCGCTAACAACGCCGCTGGCCCCGATGCTGAGCAGCAGGGTGAGCAGGAGGTGCAAGAGGATTTTCCAGGTGCGCATGAGGTGAGATTCTACGGCAGTGGCTGCCGGTTGCGAAGGGGGTTTCCCGCTTAGCCGCCAGGCGCGCGCCGTTTGAGCGCTTTCATAAAGTCCGTGCGCAGCACACCTTATGGATGGCGGTATTTAGGCGGCTAAGGAAGGATGGGATGGCGCAAGGGCCAGGCCTCGGAGACCCTGGCCCGAGGTGGAGTTATTCGATCAGGTGCATGTAATGTTGCTTGATGAGCCTGACGTAACCCTGCCACTCGTCGCCGAGGCGGTCCCAGGCCTCGACCATGTCGTCATAGTAGCTGGGCAGGTAGGTGGGGTTGTTCAGCACGAAGGCCGCGGCGATGCGCTCGCCAGTGCTGGCTGCCGTGGTGCCGGTGGTGTTGAGGCTGATGGCCACTTCGATGATCTTTTCGATCTCCCAGGGCAGGTTTTGGTTTTGATGTTCCATGTTGTTTTCTCCTGTTGTGCTTGTTTGCCCCTCTCGATCAGCATCGCGCGCAGGTGGGTCAAGGCTGCTGCGCGGTTTTTGCGCAGCACCCGCAGGGCTTGGCCTTGACGCGCCGAGCACGGTGCTAACCTGACCAGGGCAAGCGAGCACAACCTCTTGATGACGCGACGGCCTTAACTTGCTTGGGGGAGCCCCTTGGGGGCGGACGGGAGGCTGGCAGCGCCAGGGCGGTACGGAGGACACGCGGTGTTTGCGTGGCCGCAGCGCCCTGGCGCTGACAGCCGTGGCGGGCGGGGGATCTTAAACAACGCGAAGCCACCTTATTAGCCCCCGGCGGGGGTTGGGGGCGCACCTTCAGGGGCATTTAACATAGCGCGACGTTATGCCCCCGGGCCGCTTTCACAGGCGAGGCACGAGCGTGCGGCCCGGGGGCATAATGCCGCGTTATGTTACTTGCACCTGCCTCACATCCCCCCTTGAGGGGGGCTTGGGGGGAGATCCGGCCAGGCAACAGTAAGCCCCTCACGCCAGACCCATCTATTCGCTTCGCACTCTCCTGGGGCTTTCTGTTGACTGGCGTATCTTCAGCCGCGACACGGGCGTAGCCGGTGTTGCACCGACCCATACCACCGGCCTTTAACGGAAGCAGCAGACTCTCCGCTACCACCGCGCCAGCCCGGCGCGGCGCTTGCTCCACTGTGCAACAAGCGTGATTCAGTCCAGGGATGGCTGGCGCGCTTGTTGCCCAGTGATGACAAGCGCCGTGACGGGCGGTCCGACTGGGTTATGTCTCCGACGACCTCGCACGCGCCGCATCCTCCTCACTGTCCAGGCACTCCTCGGCTTCCTCGATCTCCAACGCTTCCAGTATGTCCGCTGCGGTGGGCGTCTCGTCGCTGCGCTCTTCCTGTCGTTGCCGACTCGATGACAGCCGCGCCGGATGCGTCACCGTGTGGATCTCCTTGAGTTTCCGGATGCTGACCTGGGTATAGATCTGCGTAGTACTCACCTTGGCATGCCCCAGCATCGCCTGGATAAAGCGGATGTCGGCCCCGTTCTCCAACATCAGCGTGGCCATGGTGTGGCGGAACAGGTGACAGCTTCCGCTCTTGCCGGTCTCGGCGGCGTTTACATAGTCCCTGACCAGTTGCGTCATGCGGTTGCGGGTAAATGCCTCGCCCAGGTGGGTCAGGAACAGGGTGCCGTCATCATCGGCCAGGGCCTGATTGGGGCGTACCTGGTCACGGTATTTAGTGATCCACGCCAAGGCCCGCTCGCCGATGGGGACCATCCGGTCTTTCTTGCCCTTGCCCTGGCGGATCATCACCGTGCCTCGCTCGATGTCGATGTCGTACAGTTGCAGGTTGATCACTTCCATTCTGCGCATGCCCGTTGAGTAAAGCGTCTCCATGATCGCCCGGTCGCGGATGCCGGTGTCGGTGTGGATGTCGGTCTGGTTGAGGATGGTCTCGACTTCGCTCTGGGTCAGCACATGCTTGGGCAGGCGTTGTTCCAGTCGCGGCAGCTCGATGTCACTGGCCGGGTTGTAGAGGATGTGGTTCTCGCGGGCCAGCCATTTGAAGTAGGCTCGTACCGGGGTGATGCGCGTGTGTTGGCTTCGCGTCGATAAGGGCTCGCCGTTTTTCTTGCGGTAGTGGAACAGGTAGCGTTGATAACGCTCGATGATCGGCTTGGTGATCTCCTGTGGTTGGCCAAGGCCGCGTTCTTCGCACCACTCGATGAAGTAGCGCAGGTAGACTTCTCGATTCTCGGTGGTTCTGTCCGAGTAGTTCTTGACCCGCATCCACTCCAGGAAGCGCATCAGGTAGGCATAAAGACTATTCGGGTCGGTGGGGTCGCCGATCGGTGGCAGTGGTGTGTGCGTTCCTTTCTTCGGCATGGCTTACCGCTCGCTGGAGTCTGCCGGTATAGCAGCTAAGGAAGGTGAGGTATGACTA
>JASFJY010000282.1:0-5215 GCA_050119415.1 Chromatiales bacterium
GACATCGACCAAGAGACCTTCCGGCAGGCTGCTAGCCGCCCAGGAGGCGCTGGCGAGCCAGTTGGCAGAGGCCACCTGAAGTGCACACTTCATGGTATGGTCGGGATTGAGGAATCCGGCCGAACCACCATAGATAGCCAGGCGCGCTTTTGGAAACCGGCTACACATCGCCTCGATCAGGGCGTTCACGCCACTGGTGCGATCGGCAAATAGGTCAACCAGTTCTCCGGTCATGGCAATCCGCTGATGATTGACGCTCAGCAAGTAGGCCTCACCGTTGCAGGCTAACAGATTGATACTGGTGGTCCCGTGAATGAAGGGCTGAATCACGTACTCGCTATTCGCCGGTAGGGATTCGAACTCCCGGCACAACTCATCCCGGTCCCGACAGATCCTGATACCCTGACAGCCGACCCCGTCATCCGGTTTGAACACCCAGCTGCCCGGGCGGTCGGGAATACCGTCCTCGAAACGGCAAGTCGGCACCACCGGGATACCCCGTTCGCTCAAACATGCTGAAGTCATCAGTTTGCTCGAGGTGGTGTGTAGCGCTTGGGGTGGGCTCCAAATACAAGGCTCTGATGGCCTCCACCAACGAAGCCTACTGCCCCACCCCGAGGGGCCTGGTGAAATCGAATCTCGACGAGGAGGTCGGTTCGGTCATGGAGATCGTCATCAACAACCTGAGCGAGGCGGATGTGAGAGAGGCCACCCGTGTCGGCATCGCGACGGTCTGCGAACTGGGCGCCGCGACCGGCATCCTGCGCATCTCCGCCGGTAACTATGGCGGCAAGCTGGGCCAGTTCCAGTTTCATCTGCGGGAGGTGATGGCATGACTTCCCTGACCCTACGACTGCGCCAGCCACTCTCCCAACGCATCGATATGAGCCCTTTTACACTCCAGGGTCTGGCCGGCAAGGCGTTGGACGACATTGCCCGCATCCCCCTCTGGCTAGGCAACAGGCAGGTCGACACAGGTGAGCTGTTCGCCATCGACGGTGAAGTCGGGGACGAGATCCGCATCCAGTCCGACAGCGAGCGCCAGGGCATGCGCGGCGGCACCCTTCTGGTCAAGGGAGATGCGGGCGAGCGGGCCGGCGATCTGCTACGCCGTGGCACCGTCCTGATTGGCGGAGACCGCGGTGACTATTGTGCCTCGCGCATGGTGGCGGGAACCATGGTGGTGCTTGGCCATACGGGCATACAGACCGGGCTGGCCATGCGCCGCGGTACCCTGATTGTGACAAGACATCCCAAATCCATACCGGCCACCTTCAACGACAACGGCATGCACCACCTCAGCTTCCTGACCCTGCTGACCCGCGACTTTCGCGACCATGCCCCCTTTTCCGCGCTGGCGCAGCGGGGCACACGGGTACAGCGCTGGCTGTGCGATCTCAGCTGCGACGGCAAGGGAGAGATACTCCTGCTGGAGTGACGCCATAACCTTTTTCGCCACACTGGGTCAGCTTTCAACTCCCCCCCCTATCCCGGTGACAGAGCGAGTTTGCAAAACAGCGATCATATCGCTTGGAGTAGGGCGGATTGTCGAGTCCAAACTGTGAAGCACTACCGGCTTCCCCGCCTTGTCTTCAGTTTTTGGCCCTTTTATAGTCGAGAAATGTAAAGAAACCATTCGGCCAGAGATTGGCACCGCCAGGGTAAGGCGAACACAGGGACCGTGATGTAAGGAGGATGAAGGAGCACATCCACCCAACGACTGCTTTCCTATCTCCCTCCCGCATACTCCCAGCGCATCAATGATGCTCGGTTGTCTCCTCGTGTTCGCCGGTTCCAAAGTGAACTGACGCCCAAGGCAACCGCCGAGTACAGACCGACGGCTAACAAACAAGACAGGAACAGGACCGGAAACCGACCCGACAATTGCCAAAGGAGTGAATAACATCATGACAGCACACGGCCAGGTACGCATTGAAGGCAAAGCCCTCGACCAGGTGACGCAAGAGACGGCGCGGGGGTTCGGACCGGTGGTTGAGGTCAATTAATGACCCAGTCGGACTTTCCCCTGCAGCAGAAACACATCGCGCTGGCCATGGACCTCTACGGACTGCGCGCCCGGTTGATGAACAGCGAGATGACTAGCCGGCGCGCCGTGATCGACCTGGAAAGGCGTCTGTCGCTGCACCTTGGCCTCCTGGCGCGCATGGAGGTGGCGGGCATCTCCCCGTCCGGGAACGATCCCGAACGCTTCCTCTACTTCGCCACCGCCCTGCAGTCGTCTGACGAGCAGAAAGTGTTCGAGAGCTGTTACCTGGCGTTCGAACAGCTGCGCGATACATCACTTGCCGCGCAGCCGATCTATGACGCCTTCACGCTCTATCCACCGCCGATCGATCTTCTGATAAAGCTCTACCACGACGAAGCGGAAAGCAGAGCGCCCCTCTTCGCCCTCTGGCGGCTCCGCCCCGTCGAGCTGCCGATCGCTCTTGTCAACCAGGCCGAGCTACAGAGCGAGGACAAACGCCTGCAATCCGAAGCAATGGCCTATGCGGCCAACCACCCCGCCTTCGGGCTATCGCACTTCCAAGCCTACTACCGGCCCTTGCTCAAGCCCGCCGGCGCTTTTCCCCTGCAAGAGAGTTTGCTCGAACCGGTCCTTTGGGGTGGATTGGTGAGAGGTGACCCGAAGGCTTCGAAGGCGCTGGGGCAGGCTGTTGAGCAGGTGGAGTCAGCGCAAACGAAGAGCCGTCTGCTGCGCCTCATGGCCCTCAAGGCCGATCCCGCACATCTGCCGGCGCTAAAGGCGGCCTGGGAGCGGTCACCCCACTTCGACATGCGTTGGTGGGCCCTGACCGGGTTGGCCGACTGCGCGCCCTACCTGATCGAACGGCTCGGAAAACCGGCACAGGCCGCATGCCTACGAGATCACTGGTACTTTCTCAGCGGGATCGTGCTGCCAGAGCGCCTGGCCTTGTCGCTGGTCGACAAGCAGGGCACACAGGTGGAACCTAACCCGAACATGGCGTCCCGCTTGAAGCAGGTCCCGGACAATGCCTCGGCCCATGCCTGGTGGGAACATCAGCGCACCGCCTGGGCCGACCGGCGCTGGGTCATGGGGCAGCCGGACGATGCCGCCTGGCTGTTCCAGCTCTGCCGGGAACATATGGGTAAAACAGCAGACGACCTGATGGATTTACTGGCCCTGAAACTCGGACGCCCCCTGGGTGTGCAAGGGCAATGGGGCTGGCAGTATTTGGGGATGGAGGCGCTGAACGTGTTGCAAAAAACACTTGAGGCTGAAAACCGAAATGCCGGACGGTATGAATCAAGCAGGTTAGGACCTGCGTGAAGGGTTGTTGTCAAGCCGTCCCCACAGGATGCGGAATGTGCCACCGATGATGACGAAGTAGTGCGCATTACATGAATCAGAACGACAGCGGGCAGAACGCCCCCACATTGATGATCATGGCGACCCAAGTGGTCTCCTTTGCCGGCAGCAGGCCGGAGCCCCTCTACACGGCAGTTGCCGCAGGTATGACCGGCGCAGCCTTCCAGGCCACCAGTGTTTACGCCGTTGGTGATGAATACGCCGAAGCTTCACCGGTACTCGCCGCACCACTGGCGCTGCGGGGTACCACCCGCGCCCAATGCCTCACCGAACTGATCATGCACGCCCTAACGCCGCTCTTGCCCCTGGCGCTCGGTGATAGCGGCTCATTACCCCTCGTCAGCATCCTCCTGCCGATGGAGGCCGAACGCTATGTCCGCGCTCAAGGGATCGACTTTAAAGCGCTGCATCAAACCCTTAGCGAATACCTGCCTGAACTGGCAGCGGACAGCATAAGGCTGATCCCGCACCATCGGGGAGCGACCGCGGAACTCATACGCCTGCGAAAGCGGCTGGCCGAGGGGGATGCCCATCACGCCATCCTCTGTGGCGCCGACAGCCTGGCCAATGCAGTGACCTACCTGGAGATGGCCGAAAACGGCACCCTGGCCACACGAAACCACCTCGAGGGTATCGTACCCGGCGAAGGTGCCGCCGCGGTACTGCTACAAACCAGGTCTCTCGAGCCGGACCTAGAGCCACTCGGCCTGGCCCGGATCAGCGGCCTGGCCAGCGTGGACGAACCCCACGCTGGCCAGGCCGGGGTACATCCCCAGCAGGGCGCCGCCAAAGCGCTGCGCCAAGCCACGGCGACGAACCCCAAACTGCTCGAAGAAGCCACCACGGTGTTGGTCGGCCACGCCCGGGGCGTCGCCGACGACCTGGAGTGGCACCAACTGATCCGCCAGCTCTGGCCGCGCCCCCTCGACAAACAGCAACGGGCCGCCATGATGCTCGACGAAATCGACGCGCCTCTGCCGCGGGAGCACCTCACCAAGCAGCGACTCAGACTCACCGCCGCCACCGGCGAAATCGGCGCCGCCACGCTGCCGATGCAACTGGTGCTAGCCTGCGAGCAGTTTCGCCACCAGGCCCACATGGCCCGCTACGGCTTCCCCAAGTCTAAGTCCCTTCTGGTGCTGGAGAATGGCGACTATCCGCTACGGGGCGCTCTCTGCCTTCAGCCGACCGCGAGTGAGGACTGAAGGATGGACTCAATCGCAAATCCGCATATTAACGACGATCCCGGCACGATCATCTCGTTCCCGGATGAAACATTCGGATTAGCCATTGTCCAGTGCCTCACACGCATTTAGGGTTACTCGGTTACGACCGCGAAGTTTACTTTCATATAAGGCTTTGTCTGCAAGTGCCGTAACAGTCAATGGCGTGGTACGATGATCGGGGATTAGGGACGAGACGCCAATGCTCAATGTGACAAACTCATTGATCGTTGAAGTCTTATGAGGTATTTGTTTCTGTTCAACGCTGCAACGTATTTTCTCAGCAAGTGAAACGGCCTCATTTGACCTGGTGTTCGGTAGAATAACACCGAACTCCTCCCCTCCATAGCGGGCTGCAATATCTGAAACTCGCTTACAATGCTCTTGAATTGTATCGGCGACAGACCGAATACAGTCATCACCAGCCACATGGCCATAGGTGTCGTTGTATTTTTTAAAAAAATCGATATCACACATTAGAACCGAAATTGGCATTGATGTTCGTTGGAGTATATTTATCCCAATACGTAAGGATTTATCGAAATATCGCCGATTGTATATTTTAGTGAGTCCGTCAACATTGGATAATCTCAGCAACTCCTTATTGGCCTTTTCCAGTTCTTGCGTCCTTTCCTTGACCTTT
>JASFJY010000283.1:0-5213 GCA_050119415.1 Chromatiales bacterium
GAAGATTATCCTTTTCCGTCAAAGAGAAATTGCTGCTCAGATACGAGCTGTGAAAGAAATTCACTCAACTCTACGTCTTCATATGGAATAGGATAATCTTCATCGCGCCCAAGCCATAGTAGTACTTCTGTTATACCTTTCATTGTTAGGCTTGCACGTTGTATACGGTCTCGAATCTCTCTCTCTTTGCTCGACGGATTCGGGCTCACCTTGTCAAGAAACGCACTGTTAGTGCGCAGGATAGAAATCGGTGTTCTCAATTCGTGACTTGCGTATTTTAAGAACTCGCGTTCTTTTGTCATCGACTCTCCAACTGATTCAATACTGGAGTGCACGATCTCCGCGAGAGAATTCAACTCCTTAAATTTAAACGTTGGTATCGGCTTCTCCAGATCAACTAGATTGAGTTTTTTCGCCCACTGATAGAGTGCCTCAACAGGCCTTGCCAACAGACGCAATGCCAATAACACGGCTAACACAAAGATAGTTGTTACACCAATACCCCATAAGGCGATTTCCACCATAGGATCTAGGCGGAGTTTTCCATCTTGTAGAAAAATTGGTTGAATATCCTTATTACGTCGATGTTTGGAAACATAGCGCGTTTCACCGAGATGGTTTGTTGTTTTCAACAAAAGATAATGGTTTTTGGGTGGCGCAAAGATGATCCAGTTGTCAAAATGGCTGTATAGAATATCCTCGCGCTCAGGCTCCACAGGAAAGTACTTTCGTATGTTGTCTGGAACACCGCTCCAATTACCGGCGATATGAAACCCCAAGGTTTCTAAAGCGTCACCATTGGGTAACGGAGTTTCGTATGCCAGGCGCTGCATCATATGCATTTCGTAAAAATTAAATGCTTTGATTAAATTCCGCGCGCTCTGAAGTGATAGAATCGCTGCCATGATGATAGCGAGGATCAGAAATAGCAGAAGTATCTGACTCCTGAGGCTGGTGGCTCTCGTTGCCATGACATGAAGACTCCTCTATTGGGTTGCGGCAAATCCAAACCCAGGGATGGTTTCTATCATGTTTTCAATACCGCAGGACGCAAGCGCTTTACGTAAATGGTGTATATGCACCCTCAAGGCATTGCTGTCCGGCGATTCCTCACCCCAGATCGCTTGGATCAACGCACGTTGTGAGACAGGTTCCGGGCTCGCTCGCATTAACGCTTCAAGAAGCCGAAAGGTGACCGGGGTGAGTTTTAGCTCTCTGTTCTCTACTCGCGCCTGCTTGGCGGTTATATCAAGTTCAACTCTACCCACACGTAGTTTACGGCTTTGCGAACTCCTGCGCTTAGATAAAGCGAGAATCCTTACCAGCAGTTCTTCGATTTCGAAGGGTTTGACCAGATAGTCGTCCGTGCCCGCGTTGAAACCGGCCAGCTTGTCATCGAGTGAGTCCCTCGCTGTTAGCATGAGAACCGGTGTATCATAACCGCCGCTCCTGAGCGTTTCGCATAAAGTAAAGCCATTCATCCCTGGTATATTGATGTCGAGCAGGATCACATTATAGTCGTGCTCTTTCGCAAGACTCAGGCCAGTTGTGCCGTTGTAGGCATGGTCACAGACAATCGACTCGAATTCCAGATAGTCGATAATCGTTGCGGCCAGATCAAAATCATCTTCAACCAACAATACTTTTATCATGATGAGCAGTAAGTTACGTTAATTGATAACTACTTTTTGCCGATTTCGGCAGAAGCTCCATGAGATCGTTACGAATCATCAGCAATGAGGGGACAAGCAACAAGGTGATCAGTGTAGCGAAAAGAATTCCATACCCCAAGGAAACAGCCGCTGGAATAATGAACTGGGCCTGCGGCGCGGTTTCATGCAACAGCGGCAAGAGGCCGGCAAAGGTAGTTAGTGAAGTGAGCAGCACGGGCCTTAAGCGGGCGGTGCAGGCTGTGGTGATCGCGTCAAAAACCGGCTCGCCCTTGGCTTCCTTGGCAATCTCGTTGAACCGGGCAGTCAGCAGCAGGCTATCATTCACCACTACGCCGCTCAGGGCGACGATGCCGTTGAACGAGAGAATGCTCAACATCATGTCGTTATACCAATGGCCCAGTATTGCACCGACCAGTCCGAATGGTATAGCTGTCATGATAATCAGAGGCTGGATATAGGAACGCAAAGGCACAGCAAGCAGAATGTAGATGGCGAGCATCGCGATGATGAATAGTTTTATCATCGATCCCGAGGTTTCCCGCTGTTGCTCAGCCTCCCCAGCAAAATGTATCTGCAGATCGGGATACGTGTCTAGCAACTCGGGCGTCAGGCTCTGTTCCAGTTGAGAAACCAGCTCATTGGACGAGATAACCTGCTTGTCCACGCTGGCGCTCACATAAGCCGCTGGCAGACCGCTGATGCGTGTGATTTCTTTCTGTTGTATACCGGGCGCGGCTTGCGCCACCAGTGACAGCGGCACCACTACACCATCCGGGGTGTACACATGGGACTGCAGTACATCGTCGATGGTGCGCCGGTCTTCTGAGGGATAACGCACACGCACTTTCACCTCATCCTTGCCTCGCTGGAAGCGCTGAACGATTTCTCCACCAAACGCCTGCAGCAGTTGCTGGGATAGATCTGCCGTCGTCATACCCAGTGTTTGCGCCTGGGGTGTCAATGAGAACTGCAGCTCCATCTCTCCTGTGTTGATATTGTCATCTATGCCACTCACTCCCGGGATTTTCTCCAAAGCCTCGCGGAAACGCTGACCGGCGGCGCTCAGTGTTTCGCTGTCCCAGGATTTGAGTTCAACCTTAAAGTTGTCATCGGGTCCTAGGCCGGATTTTATATCCAGCTTCTTGGCACCCTCCGGGGTGCCAGCCAGGGCTCTCCAACGCCGTGCGAAATCATCAATAGTAAATGGCGCGTCTTCACGCAGTTCTACCGTGACGCTGCCCGTATAATCATTCGAGGCCACCACCTCCAGTGTGTCAACAGCTGATGACTGATAGCCGTATTCGTCCACAAGCTCGGCGTCCGCGGCTTGCGCGGTGCGTTCCAGATAAAGCAGATTTTGCTGGGTCAGCCCGAAACTGGCATCGCTCTGCATCGACAGATTGGCTTCGATTGAACTGCCGGGAATACTTGGAAAGAATGCGACCCTTACCAGACCCTTGAAGGGCATAGCGATCACAAGCACCGCCAAGGCGACAAACAGCATTACCACCGCATAGCGATAAATAAGAACGAATCGGATTGCCGGGTAGTACAAGCGTCGATTGACCCAGGAGAGCCCACTGTCCGCCGCATGCTGAATCCGTGCCCAAGTGTCACGCCATTGGGTTCCGATGGACCTGTGCGTGTTCAGATGGGCCATGTGCGCGGGTAGGATCAGCTTCGACTCGACAACCGACAGTAGTAAGCAGATGGTGACGACAGTGGCGAACTGGGAATAGACATGCCCCATGCCACCGGCGACATTGCTCAGGGCAATAAAGGTCGCCACCGTGGTTAACACCCCGAATATGGTAGGAACAGCGACTTGCAGCGTACCCTTGATGGTACTCTGCAGCTTGTCGCCTTCATTTCTTCTGGTGGTATAAATGCTCTCGCCAACGACCACGGCATCGTCGACCACGATGCCAAGGGCGAGAATGAAACCGAAAGTGGTCATCTCATTGATCGACATTCCTATGAAATTGTCGCTCATGAAAAACAGGGTTCCGGCGAAAATGAACGGCAGACCCGCGGTAACCCACAGGGCGACTCTCAGGTTAAGAAACAGGGCCAGCATGACGAAGACCAACAGCATGCCCGTCAACGCATTCTTGATCAGCATGGAGAGCCGGTCAACGATCATTTCGCTGCCGTCATGCCAGGTCTCCACAGTGACATTCTCCGGCAGCAGCGTCTTCGCTTGCCAATTCTTAACCACCTCATCGACCTGTTCAACGATTTTGATTACGTCGCCCTTTTCGTCGACCTTGATTTCAATACCGATTCCGTTGCTGCCGTTGTAACGGGAGATTACTAAGGCATCATCGGTGAAGGTGTCTTCTATCCTGGCCACATCGCCGAGTCGAACGATAGCGCCCGACTCGGTGGTAATCAGAGGGATCGCTTCGAACTGTTTCCGCTGGTAGGCTTGTTCTGATGCCTTGAGCCGTACAACCTTGCCTTCGCTGCGTAGGCTGCTGGTGATGGAGGTAGACGACTCGGCATTGATAGCCGTATCCACATCGGACAGCGTTAGTCCATAGGCCTGAAGGCTGGTTTCGTCAACCTCGATGGAGATCATCGGCTCGGCCTTACCCTTGATACTCAGGTTAGTGATATCGGGCTGTGCGAGGAGATCGACCTTCATGCGCTCAGCCAAGGATTGCAGGGTTGCTCGATCGGTATCGCCATAGAGTTTGATGGCGTAGGCGTGGTTCAGGCGCTGTTGTTTTTCTATAACCGGTTTCTCCGCCTCAGAGGGGAAGTTGTTTATGGCATCGACCTGTGACTTGACATCCCGCAGCAGCGCGTCGAGATCGTACTCGCTATCCATTTCTATATCGATAGTCGAACCGTCCGCACTGGATACCGAAGTAATCCGCTTGATGCCCGCAACGGTTTCCAGTGCCTCCTCAACCTTGAGCGCTATGCCCTCCTCCGACATTTGAGGATCACCACTGTCGTAGTTAACCGATACCGTGACGGTATCCGCCGGCCGGGATGGGAAGGCCTCTTTTCGCAGGTCGGCCACCGATAGAATACCCAGCACGATTATCGACAGCATAAGCAGGTTGGCCGCTACGCTGTTGCCGGCAAACCATGCGATTACACCATTTTGCAGTGAGTCACGCGCCATCACTCATTCCCCTGAAACTTTGCTTCAACCCTCATTCCGGGGAGATAGCTGCTGAGCGGATAGATCGCCACCGAGGCGCTGTCAATGGACTCAATGGGGCGGATGTAAACTGATTCGCTATCGGCAAAGAGCACATCGGCCTGCACCTTGACAAGTTGGCTGGACTCGTCCACGTACCAGATCGTCATGTCCTGGGTGAGTGACGACTCGGGGATTCGCCAGACGCCGGAGACGCGCCGCCCCGGGATCGCTGCCCTGACAAAGGTCCCGGGATAAAGGGGTATCTCTTGGTCCAGGGGATTATCGACTGCTACAATCAACGCCCGCTGACGATCCTCTGAATTGACGTGTTGCTCGATACGAGTGACATAACCCTCCCATGAGTGTTCGCCATCATCACTCAA
>JASFJY010000284.1:0-5202 GCA_050119415.1 Chromatiales bacterium
CCAGCAGACTCTCCTGGGCCGACAGATTGAGCTCCGCGTGGTAGGTCTTGGATCCCACGTCGGAGACCATCTGGGCATAGCTTTCGTTATAGGTGGCGGTGCCGCCGAGCAGGCGATCGGCCGTCTGCAGGGCCGCCATGGCCAGGGCGTTGCGGTTGTCGCTGCCGCCGCTGGTGTTGTTGCCGATGACGAAGGTATCCCCGTCATCCGGCACCCCGGAGATGGTGAAGCTGAGGTCGCCGAAGGCGCTGAACTGGGTCGGATTCGCGGTCAGGGGGATGTCGACGCCGATGATCTGCGTCGGATCGGTGGCATCGTAGGCGATGAAATCGTCGGGCGCCGCCGGACCGTTGATGATGTCGAAGCCGCCGGCCGCGGCGTTATAGACCAGCTGCATGTCGGCGGCCAGCGGCAGACCCGTGGTGCTGGCGTTGGCGGGCTGGGTGATCGAGGCGTCACCGGTGTTGAGCGCATTGCCGCTGGCGTCGGTGGCCGGACTCGCCTGTAGCGGACTGGCGGCCGCCAGACGGCGCGCATCGGTAAACAGCAGATCGAGGCTGGCCGCGGCGTTACGGGTCGGCTGGATCAGGAAGGTATCGCCCGTGGTGGCGCCGGCGGCGTTGATGTTGATATCCAGGCCGTCCACCGTGTTGAGTCCGGCCGCCAGCGTCTGGGTCGAGCCGTCGCTGAGGTTTTCCAGGATGAAGTCGCTGCCGTCATAAACCAGTTGATAGTCGTCGCCGGTGAGGTCGCCGATATCGTTGAAACTGACGCTGATGGAGCTGCCGTTGGTCCCCGGTTCCAACACCTGCGCCGAGCCAAGACTGAACATGGCGGTGCCGGCCAGGCCGTCCAAGTCCAGACCCAGCTGCTGCTGCGCATTGAGGTCGTTGGCCAGCCCCAGCGCCACCAGTCCCAGACGGTTCTGCGCCGGCTCGAGCACCTCTTGGCGAAACCGCAGCATACCGCCGATGTCGCCGCCGCTGATCTGGTCGGTGATGACCTGAGTGCCATAGGTGTAGCTGAAGGCGATATCGAGATTGGAGGCGTCCAGCTCGCTGGGCTGGGTCGTGAGCGTGGCCGTGCTGGTATCCATCACCAGCGGCTGCCCCTTGCCGATGAAGATGTTGTAGGCGCCGTCGCTCTGTTGCAGCACCTGGATATCGACCAGCTCGGAGAGTTCGTTGACCAACTGGTCGCGCTTGTCCAACAGGTCGTTGGGCGCGGCGCCGCTGGCCAGCTTGATATCGTCGTTTATGGCGGCAATGTCCTCGGCCAGGCGGTTGATCTCGGTGACCGAAGCCTCGATTTGATTGTTCAGGCTGTTGCGGGTGGACTCGAACTCCTGATCGAAGCTGTGAAAGCGGTCGACCATCGACTCGGCCTCGCTAAGCACCAATTGGCGTGTCGAAACGGAGGCGGGATCATCGGCGAGTGTCTGCAGGGCGTCGAAGAAGGCGTTCAGCGCGGGTTGTATTCCCGTGTCCGCGTCGGCCACCATCGCGTCGAGTTTCGCCGCACCCTCGTAGTAGGCGCGCAACTCCGCAGTAACGGACTGATTGGTGCGCACCTGGGACGCGACGAAGCTGTCGTACTGGCGCGAAATCTGCGCCGAATCGACACCGGTACCGATATAGCCGACACCGGCGAAATCGGGTTTGCGCGTGGTGAAATCGACCGTCTGGCGACTGTAGCCCTCGGTATTGACGTTGGCGATGTTGTGTCCGGTGGTGTCCATCGCCTGCCGGTTGGCGGTCAGGGCGGAGACACCGATGGAGAGTATGCCCACTGTTATTGCCTCTTGCTATCCCTTAAATATCGGCCGTCACGCGACGGCCTTGAATTTGTCCAACGCCGCCTGCATCTGCGGCCCCTGCATCACCCGCTGGATCTTCTCGGCATAGGCCGGGTCAGTGGCGTAGCCGGCCTCCTGCAGGGCGCGGAAATAGGCATCGGGATCACCGGCACAGGCGAGTGCATCGGCATAGCGGGGGGAGCCCTTAAGCAAGGCCACATAATCCTGAAAGCTCTGATCGAAAGATTCATAGGTCCGGAACGGCTCGCGTTTGCGCACCGCCACCCCCGACTCGAACTCCAGGGTCTCGCGCCGCACCTGACCGCCCTGCCAATTCCGACCGGCCTTGATACCGAACAGATTGTGGCTGCTGCGCCCATCGGCGCCGGACATCACATGGTTGCCCCAGCCGGTCTCAAGCGCCGCCTGGGCCAGCAGGGCCTCGGGCGGTAGGCCAAGCTCCGCCGCCGCCGCCTCGGCCGAGTTCCACAACTGGCGGACAAACTCATCGGGCGAGTCGATATCGCCCTCCAGCCGATCACCGGACTCGGCGGCCGCGGCAACAGGCTCGGTGACGGTCTGTGTCGCCGATACGGTGTTTCGAACGGTACTGTGCACCGGATTGCTCCAGTAGGGCTCCAGTCCGCCCAGGGCGATCTCCGCCGTTTCGCTCTCACCCCCGAGCTGTCGCCGCAGCACCCCGCTCAGCCCCATGCCGCCGCTGCGCTCCGCCAGATGCAGAGAGAGCTGCTGGTCGTACATGTCTTGGTAAAAACGGGTGCGTTCGCTGTCGAAAACGCCGCCGCCGAAGCTGGCCTGGCGCATCTGTTTCACCATCATCTGCACGAACAGGGACTCGAACTGCCTGGCCACCTTATCGCTCGCGGCAGCGCTGTCCTGCCGGGCCTGGTACTTGAGTTCCGCCAGGCCGGAGAAGTCGTGGTAGACGGGTGTCGCCATACTCATCTAGATCACCAACAGTTCCGCGCGTAGCGCGCCTGCCTCTTTCAGCGCCTCGAGGATGGCCACCAGATCGCTGGGCGCCGCGCCCACCTGATTCACGGCCTGAACCACCTCATCCAGCGAAACGCCGGGATTGAAAAGAAACATGCGGTCCTTGCCCTCCTCGGTAACAGTCAACTCGCTCTGCGGCACCACCACGGTCTGCCCGCGCGAGCGCGGACCCGGCTGGGAGACCGCCGGCTGTTCGCTGATACTGACCACCAGACTGCCGTGGGAGACGGCCGCCGGGTAGACCCGCACCTGACTGTTGATCACCACCGTGCCGGTGCGCGAATTGATGATCACCTTGGCGGCGCTGGCGGCGGGCTGCACTTCCAGCTCTTCCAGCAGGGAGATGAAGCTGACCTTCTGTCCCGGGTCGACCGGCGCGTTGACGCGGATAGAGGTGGCGTCCATCGCCTTGGCGGTGCCGGGGCCAATGGTCAGATTGATCGACTCGGTCACCCGGCGGGCGGTGGTGAAATCGCCATCGTGCAGATTGAGGGTGATCGCAGGCTCCCTGTTGAAACCGTTGGGCACCTCACGCTCCACCGAAGCGCCGTTGGGGATGCGCCCGGCGCTGGGAATGTTGACGGTGATCCTGGAGCCGTCGGCCCCCTCCCCGCTCAGGCCACCGACCACCAGATTGCCCTGGGCCAGGGCGTAGGTATTGCCGTCGGCGCCCTTGAGGGGGGTCATCAGCAGCGTGCCGCCGCGCAGGCTCTTGGCGTTACCCAATGAAGAGACGGTGATGTCGAACTGCTGGCCGATTTTGCTGAAGGGGGGCAGATCGCCGTGAACGATGACCGCGGCGGCGTTCTTCGGCTTGATGTTCACCCCCGGAGGAATATGCACACCCAGTTGGGAGAGCATGCTCTTGAGGCTGTTGATGGTATAGGGCGAGTCGGTGTCCTTGTCGCCGGTGCCGTTGAGGCCGACCACCAGGCCGTAGCCGATCAGCTGGTTGCTGCGCACGCCCTGGATCGAAGCCAGGTCCTTGATACGCTCGGCGCAGACGTTGCTCGCCAGCAGCGAGAGAACCAGGGTGATGAAGAGGGTGGTGAGTCGTGTGCTTTTCATTGTGGCTTCCTTGAGTATGAGGCCTCAGAAGGGTGAGAGCACGCTGTTGAAGAAGCGGGTCAACCAACCCACGGAGTTGGCGTCGGCCAGGGTGCCGTCGCCCACATAGCTGATCCTTGGATCGCCGATTCGGGTCGACTCCACCGTGTTTTGCGGCGTGATGTCCTGGGGCCGCACAATGCCGGAGAGGCGCACATACTCATAGCCCTGGTTGATGCCGATGCTCTTTTCGCCGCGCACGTAGAGGTTGCGGTTGGGCAGCACCTCGACGACGCTGACAGTGATGCTGCCGCTCAAGGCGTTGCTCTGGCTCGCGCTGCCGTCGCCGCTGAAGTCGCTGGATGAGGAGATGCCAAATTCGAGCGTATTGTTTTCGTTGCTGGCCAGCGGCAGGACGCCCGGGACGTTGAACTGGGGCGTGGAGCCAAACAGGGTCGGATTGGGCATGCTCATCTCGGTACTCTTTGTGGTGGCGGTGCTGGCCGATTTGTTGGCCTGGGTGCTCTCCACCAGGTTCACCGTCAGCAGGTCGCCCACACGCCGCGCCACGATATCCTCGAACCAGATCATCTCGTGACCGGACTGAAAGATAGAGCCGTTGCCGGTGGGCATGGGCTCTGGCGCCACCGGCCGCATCGGCGCATAGGCCGGATCATGTTTCGGACCGGTGCTCTGGCAGCCGCTGAGCAGCGCGAGCAGCATCAGGGTGAGAGGCAGCAGGGTGAGCAGGCGTTTCATGCGTCTATCTCCGATCAGAGTTGCTGATTGACGAAGGAGAGCATCTCATCGGTGGCGGAAATAGCCTTGGAATTCATCTCGTAGGCGCGTTGGGTCTCGATCATGTTGACCAGCTCCTCCACCACATTGACATTGGAGCTCTCCAGGGAGCCCTGGATCAGGGTGCCGGTGCTGTCGCTACCGGGGATCGCCGTGTTCACGCCGCCGCTGGCGTTGCTCTCCCGATAGAGGTTGTCGCCGATCGCCTCCAACCCCTGGGGGTTGACGAAATAGGCCAATTCGATCTGGCCGACCTGGGTCGGCGAGCTGTTGCCCGCCTGCAGCACCGAGACCACGCCATCGGAACCGATGGTCACGCTGGTGGCGTCTGTAGGTACGGTCATGGCCGGCTGCACCTCGTAGCCGTTGGGGGTGACCAGCACGCCGTCTGCGGTCAGGCTGAACGAGCCGTCACGGGTATAGACGATATTGCCGTCGGGATGCAGCACCTGAAAAAAACCCTTGCCCTGAATCGCCACATCGAGGGAGTTGCCGGTCTGCATGATATTGCCCTGGCTGTGCTCCTTCTGCGTGGCCACCACCTTGAC
>JASFJY010000285.1:0-5195 GCA_050119415.1 Chromatiales bacterium
AGGTGAGATGGCTGCCTCCTTCGATGCCCTCATGACTAAGTTGCAGGCTTTCGTCGTCGAGGTGCATGGTGCTATCGAACTGTTGGCCTCTTCATCCGAACACTTGCGTGTCATTACCGATGAGACGAATCAAGAGGTGCAGATGGAGCAGATCCAGACTGAGCAGGTGGCAACGGCGATGAGTGAAATGTCCGCCACGGTACAGGAGGTGGCCGTTAATGCCAGTGAGACGGCAAGGGCGGCAGAGCAAGCCGATGCCGAATCGAGCAACGGCAGACGGGTGGTGGCCGCAACCATCAGTGTCATCAATACACTGGCCAGCGATGTGGAGAAGGCCACAGCTGTTATCCATAAGCTGGAAACCCAAGTCGTCGATATTGGTCAGGTTTTGAACGTCATCCGCGGCGTTGCGGAACAGACCAACCTGCTGGCATTGAATGCAGCCATCGAGGCGGCCAGAGCCGGTGAATACGGCAGAGGCTTTGCGGTGGTTGCCGATGAGGTACGGGCGCTGGCCAGCCATACCCATGAGTCAACGCAAGAGATCGATCGGATGATCGAAGCTTTACAGCGTGGTGCGCGTGATGCCGCAAAAGTGATGGAAAGTAGTTGTGACCGGGCACAGGCCGGCATGGAGCAGGTGGCGCTGGCCGGAAGCTCACTGGAAACCATCACCCATGCGGTGACCCACATCAATGACATGAGCCGACAGATCGCTACCGCTGTGGAAGAACAGAGCGCGGTCGCGGAGGAGATCAACCGTAATGTTACGACTATAAGCCAGGTTGTGCAGAAGACCTCGGATCGTTCCAAGGAGACCGCCGATGCCGGATCGGAACTCAGGCAATTGGCGGAGCGTCTGGAAGTCAGGATTAAGCAGTTTTACGCCTGAACGCCCCCCCCTCTCTCTTTGGCAGAGGGGCGGGGTTAAGTATTGGATAGGTAGAGTAAGGGAGCGGCAAAGGTGCATGGGGATGTGTCGTGGATACACCTGCAACGAGTATAGGTACCGGGCCAGACACAGCAAATAGGGCTATCATAGGGCCATGTCACTGTTCCAGTTTCACCCGGCCGTCACTTCATGGTTCAAGCGCCAGTTCGGTACGCCCACCGAGGTTCAGGCACAGGCATGGCCCGCGATTCAGGCCGGAAAGAATACCCTGATATCGGCGCCCACCGGCTCCGGCAAGACCCTCGCCGCCTTCCTCGCGGCGATCGATAGGCTGGTGCACGACGGGCTGGCGTCCCCGCTGGCGGACGAGACCCAAGTGCTCTATGTCTCGCCGCTGAAGGCACTCTCCAACGATATCCACAAAAATCTCGAACTGCCGCTCAACGGCATCCGCGATGCGTTGCTGGAGAGCGGCTTCTGCGACGTGCCGATACGCGCCATGGTGCGCACCGGTGATACCACCTCATCGCAACGGGCGCTGATGAAGCGCACCCCGCCGCATATACTGGTGACCACGCCGGAGTCCCTCTACATTCTGCTGACCTCGGAATCGGGCCGTGCAATGTTGAAGACGGTGCGCAGCGTGATCGTCGATGAGATCCATGCCCTGGCCGGCAACAAGCGCGGTGCCCACCTGACCCTGAGCCTGGAGCGGCTCACCCAGCTGTGCGACAGGCCGCCGGTGCGCATCGGCATTTCGGCGACGCAGAAACCGATCGAGGAGATGGCACGCTACCTCACCGGGCGGCACAGCGACCCGCTACAACGGGCCTGCACCCTTGTCGATACCGGCCATGTGCGCAGACGCGATCTCGCTATCGAAGTGACCGGGTCCCCCCTCGAGGCGGTGATGGCGAACGAGGTCTGGGACGAGATCTACCGCCGGCTCGAACAGCTCATTGGGGAGCACCGCACCACGCTGATCTTTGTCAACACGCGCCGCCTGGCCGAGCGTGCGGCGGCGGCGCTGGCCAACAAGCTGGGCGAGGAGGCCGTGACCTCTCACCACGGCAGCCTGGCGAAGGAACACCGGCTAGCCGCCGAGCAACGCCTGAAGTCGGGATCGCTGCGTGCCCTGGTGGCGACCGCCTCCCTGGAACTCGGGATCGACATCGGTGATGTGGACCTGGTCTGCCAGATGGGGTCGCCGCACAGCATCGCCACCTTCCTGCAACGGGCGGGCCGTTCCGGTCATCAGCTGACCGGCACGCCCAAGGCGCGGCTCTTTCCCCTCAGTCGCGATGATCTGGTCGAGTCGGTGGCGCTGCTCGATGCCATCCGCAGGGACGAACTCGACCGTATCCCGATCCCCGAGCATCCGCTGGATGTGCTGGCGCAGCAGATCATCGCCGAGGTCTCCATGCGCGAGTGGGACGAACAGGCGCTCTATCGTACATTCAAATGTGCACGCCCCTACAACGGCCTGCAAGAGAAGACCTTCCTTGAGGTGGTCAAGATGCTGGCGGACGGTTTTCATACCCGGCGGGGAAGGCGCGGCGACTATCTGCACCGGGATGCCGTGAACGGTCTGCTGCGGCCGCGTCGCCACGCCCGTCTGACCGCCATCACCAACGGCGGCGCCATACCCGACCAGTTCGACTATGATGTGATCCTGCAGCCGGAAGGCCTGTTTGTCGGCAGCCTCAACGAGGATTTCGCCTTCGAGAGCATGCCGGGGGATATCTTCCAGCTCGGCAACTTCTCCTACCGCATGCTGAGGATCGAACAGGGTCGGGTCTTCGTCGAGGACGCCCACGGCCTGCCGCCGACCATCCCATTTTGGTTCGGTGAGTCGCCGGGACGTACCGATGAGCTCTCTCAGGCGGTTTCGCGCCTGCGTGAAACGCTCGACAACCTGCTTGATGAGGGGCGGCAGGCGGCATTGGACTACCTGGAGCGGGAGCTGGGACTCACACCGCTGGCCTCATCGCAACTGGCCGATTATATGGCGGCAAGCAAAGCCCTGTTCGGTGTCATACCGAGTCAGAAGCAGATCGTTTTCGAGCGTTTCTTCGATGAGACCGGCGACATGCATTTCGTCATTCACGCCCCCTTCGGCTCCCGCGTTAACAAGGCCTGGGGCCTGGCCCTGCGCAAGCGCTTCTGCCGCCGTTTCAATTTCGAATTGCAGGCGGCCGCCAACGAGGACAACCTGATCCTCTCGCTCGGACCGACCCACAGCTTCCCCCTGGAAGCGCCGGCCGGCTATCTGAATTCGGCCAGTGTCGAGCCTCTCTTGATTCAGGCCCTGCTCGCGGCACCCATGTTTCCGGCACGTTGGCGCTGGGTAGCCAACATCTCCCTGGCGGTGCCGCGCATGCGTGGCGGCAAGCGCGTGCCCGCCCCCTTTCAGCGCAACGATGCCGAAGACCTGGTGGCGCTGGTGTTCCCGGACCAGCTCGCCTGTTTCGAAAACATTCAGGGTGAACGCGAGGTGCCGGACCATCCTCTGGTGAACCAGGTGCTGTGGGACTGTCTGCACGAGCTGATGGACATCGAGGGCTTGAAACGGGTACTGCAAGGTATTGAGAAAGGGCGCATCCGGGTGATCGCGAAAGAGCTGCCCACCCCCTCGCCGATGGCCCTGGAGATCCTCAATGCCAGGCCCTATGCCTTCCTCGACGACACCCCGGCCGAAGAGCGGCGTGCACTGGCGGTGCGGCAACGGCACATCGATCCGCAGAGCGCGGCCGATATGGGCAGGCTCAATCCCGAGGCGATTCAACAGGTGAAACAGGAGGCCTGGCCGCAGCCGCGCAGTGCCGATGAACTGCACGACGCACTGCTCATCAGCGGCTTTATCGCCGAGGATGAAATCACCTCGGACGATAGCGAACGCTGGCAGCGATACCTGACGGAACTGCAGCGGCAACGGCGCGCGACTCGCTTGATGTTTGACGCCAGGGCCTTGTGGGTCGCCGCGGAACGCTTGCTGGCCATGCAGCTGATCTGTCCCGGCTTTGAGCTGTCGCCGCTGATCGAACCCCTGCCCGCTGAAGAGGCGGCGTCGGTTGAAACGGCTGTCACCGAAATCGTTCGCAGCCGTCTGGAGACGCTGGGTCCAGTCACGTCCGAGCAGCTTGCCAAGCCGCTGCGCTTGCCCGTGGGTGAAGTAGAGCGGGCACTACAGGCACTGGAGCAGGAAGGTTTCGTCATACAGGGCCGTTTCGATCCACATCGAGCGGAACTCGAGTGGTGCGAGCGAGGCCTGTTGGCGCGCATCCACCGCTACACGCTGAAACAGCTGCGTCGTGAAATCGAGCCGGTGAGTGCGGCCGATCTTATGCGCTTTCTGTTCATCTGGCAGGGATTGGACGAGCCTGCCCAGGGCATTGCGGCGCTGGAACGGGTCATGTTGCAGCTCGAAGGTGTCAGCCTGCCGGCCGGCGGCTGGGAGGAGGAGGTCCTGCCCGTCCGGCTGCAGCCCTATTATGCAAACGAGCTGGACGAACTCTGCAGCTCCGGCAAGCTCGCCTGGCTGCGGCTGCTGCCGGCCGACGGCAAAGAGAACAAGCGCAGGAACCCGGCGGTTAAATCAACACCCCTGGCCTTCGTCTTCAGGCCGAATCTGTCGATCTGGCGTCAGTCTGAAACGGCGGTTCCCGAGGGATTGAGCGCCACTGCCGTCAAGGTGCTCGAGGTGCTGAAACAGTGGGGCGCCAGTTTTTTCGACGACCTGCAACAGCAGACCGGACTGTTGAAAACGCAGCTGGAGTCTGTCCTGGGAGAACTGGTTGCCTGGGGGCTGGTCACTTCGGACCAGTACCAGGGTTTGCGCGCCATGATCACGCCAGAGAAGAGCCGCAAACGCAGTCGGCGCCGCCCGGCACTGCAGGCACCCCTGGCCGCCGGTGGACGCTGGTCGCTGATACGACCGACGCAGCGCCTTGAGAGTGAGTCGCAACGGGTCGAACAGGTTGCACGCACACTGCTGACCCGCTATGGTGTTGTCTTCAGAAAACTGCTGGAAAGGGAGAGTGGTCTGCCGCCTTGGAGGGATCTGCTGTATGTCTTGCGGCGGTTCGAGGCGCGGGGTGAGATCAGGGGTGGCCGTTTCGTGCAGGGATTCACCGGCGAACACTTCGCGCTGCCCGAAGCGGTCAGCCTGATGCGCGAAGTACGTAAAAAAAGGGGTCTTGAACAGCTGATTGCGATCAGTAGCAGCGATCCGTTGAATCTAACCGGCATCATCACGCCCGGCAAGCGTATCAGCGCACAACCGGGCCATCGCATCCTCTACAAG
>JASFJY010000286.1:0-5192 GCA_050119415.1 Chromatiales bacterium
GAGTAATCTGGGCCATTTTGTTATCCTGTTGTTGATTGTAGAGTCGATGGATTTTAATCACTGCTGCCCTATAACATTAGCTGGGATTATCCATTACGGTCTGTTGTGTCGGGTTGTTGAGCAAGCACACGCGCCACGAGAAGCGGGCTAGTGATTCAATCGAATTGCACACCTGAACGGCAATACCGGCGAGATCATCGCGTTCCCGGAAGAAACATTCAGGCTAACTGATTATTCTATAGCGCCCACCAGCCAGCAAAAACCTATAGTCACTATTTAAGAAGCCTAGGCTGGCTCCGTATTTTAGTCGGCCAACCACATTCGGGTGATCAGCCCGGGTGTCGATGTATAGCCTGCGGAGACATAGCGGATTTGGTTCTCTGCATCCAGAATAAAAAAGGTCGGTACGCCACGGACACCCCAGGCCTTAGCTATTACGCCTTCGGGGTCCATGATTACGGGAAACTCCAGCCCCTTTTCTGCAAGGTGCTGAGCCACTTCGGCTGATCCGCCCGACTTCATGGCGACGCTGATGACAGCATGCTCTTCAGCCAGTCCGTTCACACTTCCGGAGGTTAGAGCGCATTGCGGACACCAAGAGGCCCAGAAATAGACCAGTAAGGGTTTCTGCGCCCGCTGCTCAAGGGAGAAGTGCCCGCCGCTCAGAAGCGGGGCGTCAAGGGGTGGCGCGGCACCTACAACTGAATCTTTGGTCTGCCATAGATGGATCAGATAGATAACCAGCAAAAAGACCAGGCCTTCGGCCAGCCAACGCAACAGGCGCTTTCGCTTGTCGGTACCCTGTTTGTGATGTGATTCAAACATATGGAGGATTTGATCTACGATTTTTTAAGGCTAATTCACGGAATCTTATCAACCCGTTAAGCAAGTATGTCGTGTTCAGGGCTTCAAGCCTGCCCTTGATCAGCCCGAATGTTTCACCCGGTCGCTTAGAAAATAAACTAACTTACGGTTTTTATTTGTTATTCCTGGAATATTAGTAAAGTACAAAGTGTAACCGAGGGGAGGAGCGGATCAAGCGGTTTCTCGCTCAGATGTAGGTCGGGTTAGCATAGCGTAACCCGACGTAAGAGGGGGGGCATATATCCACCCATTCGTCGGGTTAAGCTAAGCTAACCCGACCTACGTCTATTGAGGCGTGGCACAGTTTACGGACCTAAGGATGGATTCAATCGCAAATCCGCATCTGAGCAGCGTTCCCGGCGCGGTCATCGCGTTTCTGGATGATACATTCGGGCTAGGAAACAGTGTCAGACTATTCTTATAACTGATTCAGCGAATTCAGACTAGAAGATGCAGACGTCTTGAGCTAACGATAGTCATTCGAAAAGACGCCGCGCTGCAGAAGTATGGCTGGAAACTTCATGCAGAAGTTATGTTTGGTCGGCGAGTACGATTGTGTCCGCGATCACTGTATGGTCTGAACCGTTCACTGAACCGGTCGATCAGATTGTGAGCTAGATCCAGCGCACGAAAATGGACCGCAGACGTTGAGCTATTAACGTGGCAGTATATTAGGGTCTTTTGGATAATGTCATCCGGGCAGGAAGTAAAACAACCATGGCGGGGAGCACAAGGCCGAAATCCCATTTTTTCTCTGCAGCTATCATCGCGGTCATCTACGTGGCGGCGGCGGTGGCGTGGATATTTCTCTCTGAATATCTCATGGTGGCCGCCATCGAGGAGCCAACCAATATGGGCCAACACCAGTCGCTCAAGGACTGGGGATTCATTTTTGTCACCACTCTGGTGCTCTACTACCTGGTTCTCTCTCAGCTGAGGAAATACAGCTGCTGCCAACACAGGTTCGAGTCGCAGCGCAGCGAACTATACATGCTGAACCAGTGCCGCAATAGCATCATCGACAATGCCAGCATCTGGATCAATGTGCTGGATCGAGCAGGACATGTCACGGTGTGGAACAAGGCTGCCGAACAGATCAGCGGCTATCGGCGTGAAGAGGTGCTGATGAACGAAAAGGTCTGGGAGTTGCTTTATCCCGCGGATGAGTATCGTACATTGGTACGCAAGATTACACAGGAGGTCATCGATGAAGGGGCCAAGGTGCAGGGCTTCGAGACAATCATCCACACCAAATCGGGGCGGGAGAAGACAATTGCCTGGAATTCCCGTCGCTTCCTCAATGAAAAAGACGAAGTAATGGGAGCGATCGCCATTGGCCGAGACATTACGGTACAGAAGTGTGCTGTGCGGGCGTTACAGGACACTGAAAACCAGTTAACTCGTTTGATGGATAGCCTGCCGGGCGTGGCTTTTCGCTGTCTCAACGACGAATGCTGGACTATGAAGTTCATTTCCAGCGGTTGCCTGAAGTTGACCGGTTATGAGAGAAGCGAGTTGACGGACAACCGGGAGATCAGCTTTACCTCCATCATCCATGAAGATGATTACATGCTCGTCGAGCGGGAGGTCAGTCGTGCTTTGGAGCTAAAGCAGCCCTTTGCCATGGAGTACCGCATAAGGCGCCGGAATGGTGAAGTCAGCTGGGTGTGGCAGCAGGGGCAGGCCGTGAGGGTCGGTAAGGAGCTGTTTCTGGAAGGCATCATTCTCGACATCAATCGACGTAAGGCGATGGAGCAGGAGTTGGAACGAGTGGCTGCTCACGATCCGCTGACCGGACTCTATAATCGGCGTGAGCTGGAGCAGCATGCCGAGGCTGAGTTGGCGAGAGCTATTCGCTACAAGCATCCACTTAGTCTATTGTGGCTCGACGTTGATCACTTCAAGGCCGTCAACGATCGCCATGGCCGTCTGGCGGGCGACGAGGTGTTGCGCCTGCTGAGTCATCTGCTGAAAGCGAGTGTCCGTGCAGTAGATTATGTGGCCCGCTTTGGAGGGGAGGAGTTGGTCATCATTATGCCTGAGGTCGATGCGGACAAGGCACATGAAATGGCCGAGCGCCTTTGCAATTCGGTCGAATTGACACAGATACCCCTCGCCAGCGGGAAGCTGGTAGATGTCACGGTGAGTGTCGGTGTCGCCTCATTCCCCAAACATGGCAGGGAGGCCTCGCAACTTTTCAGAAAAGCCTATGAAGCGATGAACCGGGCAAAGCAGAATGGACGTAACCGGGTGGTTAAGGCTTCCGTAGGACTAGGTCGCTAAGCGCGGCACGCGGCTCAACTGGCTGATGTTGGCATAAAAGGTTCTACCGCTGAAGAAGCTCGGTGACAATCCCGCCCCAGGTGTTGTGTCAACGCCGTCCGATCCTAACCCGAATGTTTCATCCGGTTGCTTAGATAATAAACTAACTTAATGTTTTTGCTCGGTATTTTTGGAATATTAGCAAAGTGCAAAGTGTGACCGACCCATGGTAGGTCGATGCCGCTTATCCGCATGTTATTTCACCTGGTTACATGGCCAGTATCTGCCTTCGTGACGATCATTCACTATTGTATATCTGTCCCTCTATACAAACTCAGTAAATTGAACGCGGTGTAAATCTGATAAAATTGTTAATTCGTGATGGGTGTGCATGGTTATGAACGATTTGCGTCATCGAAAGAAAGTCAACAAGACCTTGCGACTGTTTTTGGGACTTGCCTTCATATTTTTCGCGCTTTTCATTCTGTTATTGATACTACAACTGACGGAGTCCGCTCTCAGCATATGGCAGATGCTTGATCAGATGTCCCCCGTTTTGTTGGTCGTCTATCTGATCGGATTGTGCTTTTTCAGCTTATTGATTGTCGTAGCGATCTGGTTATTGCTAAAAGGGAGAACCAAGCCGGCACATGACGCTACAAGAGGATTCCAGAGCCCAGCATCACGGGATAACCTGGAACAGGCGTTGCGGAAAGCCGATATGCAGGGTGTTGATACGGCGAGTGCCAGGCAGGAGATGTCAGAACTCGACCAGCGGATTGAAGGAGCCGTCCCCTATGTGGTCTTTTACGGTGCCGTATCGGCTGGCAAGAGTGCATTGATCAGGGCGATAACCGGTGAGGTGGCTATCGATGTCGACCCAAGAGCGGGGACCACCCGTGAGATTACCCACTATCGCTTCAGTGACGGCAGGACTGCCGATCTCTATATGACCGATGCGCCCGGTATTCTCGATCTGGATGAGAAAAATGTTCGTCTCGCACGTGACGAGGCACAACGTGCCGACCTCGTGGTCTATGTCTGTGATGGTGAACTGACTCGAGATCAGTGTGCCGAAGCGCTCGCACTGCAATCCTTTGAGAGGCCCATGTTATTGGCCCTCAATAAAAAGGACCGATACAGCGAGGCGGATCTTACGGCGATTATGGGGCGGCTCGCCACACAGCTGCCCGATGTGGAGGTTGTACCAGTCCAGGCGGGCGGCAAGGAGCGCGTGATCCGGTTGGACTCGGAGGGCAGGGAGACGGCAATGTTGCGTGAGAGAACCCCGCAAGTTGAGCCACTGATGGCCGCGATCCGTAAAAGAATCGATTCCCAATCAGATCTGTTGCATAAAAAGAGGGACGAGAGCCTGGTACGGCTCGGTTTTGAGAAGCTGGACCAGGCCACAATGGCTCATCGCAAGAGACAATGCGATGAATTGGTCAAACAATACGCTCGAAAAGCGATGCTGGGCGCTATGGCAGCGGTTAGTCCGGGCAGCGATCTGCTGATACAAGGCTATCTCGGGGTGCAGATGGTACGTCAGCTGAGCCAAATCTATGAGGTGCCCGTACAGCAGGCCGATCTGGATCGGTTTATCGCTCTGGCGAGTCAGCAGGTGGGTAAACGATTGACCCTGCTGTTGGCTCTGGCCGGCAATGTACTCAAGGCCTTTCCCGGTGTAGGTACGGTGACCGGAGGGCTACTTCATGCGGTGGCCTATAGCATGATTTTCGAGGGTCTTGGAAATGCCGTGGCCAGAACCTTGCAAGAAAACGGTGAGCTGCACAGCGCTCAAGCGCTGGACTATTTCGAGGAGACAATCAGTGGAGATCTGGAAGGCCGTGCGAAACATTTTGCCCGGTTGGCTTGGCAAGAGTTCGTCGCGAAAAAGTAGTCCGGAGAGCGCTGGCGGACAGCGTGAACATCTGCAGCTGGCGCAGGACAACCTGCGTGAACTGCTCGAAGATGAACGAATGCCGGCATCGATCCGCGTGACCCTGCAGGATGATTTCCAGCAGGTGCAGGCGATGCTTGACAAGCTGGAGCACGGTCACTTGCAT